>JANYGW010000067.1 GCA_025359245.1 Massilia sp. | reverse complement strand
GCAGTGTTGACGGAGCAGGAAACCACGTCGCTGTTCGAAATCCTGCGCCTGTTCAAGGAGCAGGGAAAGACCATCATCCTGATCACCCACAAGCTGGGCGAGATCATGGAGATCACCGACGAAGTGACCGTCATGCGGGGCGGCCGCGTGGTCGGCTTTGTGTCGACAGCCACCACCAGCAAGGAAGAACTGGCCAACATGATGGTGGGCCGGCCGATCGTCACCGAACTGCCGCGCGCGCCCTACAGTCCGGGCGCCACGGTGCTCGACGTCAAGGGCCTGCAACTGACCGACAAGCACCAGGTGCGCCTGCTGGCCGACATCGACTTCACGCTGCGCGCAGGCGAAATCGTCGCCATCGCCGGCGTGTCGGGCAACGGCCAGAGCGAACTGATGGAAATCCTGTCGGGCATGCGTTTGCCGAGCGCCGGCACGGTCGAATTCCTGAGCCGCGAGCTGCCGTACGCAAAACGCCACGACGCCGACGGCCTGCCGGCCACCTTCCGCGAACTGGGCATCGGCCATGTGCCCGAAGACCGGCTGCGCGATGGCGTGATCAAGGATTTCTCGGTCATGCAGAACACCGTGTTCGGTTACCAGGACCGGGTCAAGAACCGCTGGGGCCTGTTCGACTTCAAGGCCATCGCCGAACGCTGCGCGCACCTGCTCAAGGCCTTCGACGTGCGCCCCGCCAATCCGGACCTGCGCATCGGCCTGCTCTCGGGCGGCAATCAGCAGAAAGTGGTGATCGCGCGCGAAGTGTCGGCCAAGCCGAAGCTGATGCTGGTCGGCCAGCCGACCCGCGGGGTCGACATCGGCACCATCGAGTCGATCCACACCCAGCTGCTGCGCATGCGCGACGAGGGCGTGGCGATCCTGCTGGTGTCGGTGGAACTGGAAGAAGTGCGGGCGCTGGCCGACCGCATCATCGTCATGTCCGGCGGCCGCATCACCGGTGAACTCAAGATAGAAGAATTCGACACGACCCGCATCGGCTTGCTGATGGGCGGGATGCACAAATCATGAAAACCACAGAACTTCCACGCTGGGCGACGGCGTTCGTGCTGCCGCTCCTGAACCTGCTCACGGCGCTGCTGGTGGCCGGCCTGGTGATCCGCATGCTGGGCGAAAGCCCGATCGAATCGCTCGGGATCCTGCTGTCCAATTCGCTGAACCTGGACGGCCTGGGCTACACGCTGTTCTACGCCACCACCTTCATCTTCACCGGGCTGTCCGTGTCGATCGCGATGAAGGCCGGTCTGTTCAACATCGGCACCGACGGCCAGATGTACATCGCCGGCCTGGGGCTCACGACCGCCATGCTGACGCTCGACGCGCGCCTGCCGGCGCTGCTGCTGATACCGGCGGCGATGGCCGCCAGCATGCTATTCGGCGCGCTGTGGGCCTGGCTGCCGGGCTACCTGCAGGCCAAGCGCGGCAGCCATATCGTGGTCACCACCATCATGTTCAACTTCATCGCATCGAGCCTGATGAACTTCGTGATCGTCAAATACCTGATCCCCGAAGGCTCGCAGAATACCTCCAGCCGCAACTTCGCTGACAGCGGCGCCATGCCGCGCCTGGGCGAGTGGATCCCGAGCTTCGCCGACGCACCGCTGAACCTCAGCTTCGTCGTCGCGATCGCGGCGCTGGTGCTGTACGGCGTCGTCGTGTGGCGCTCGCCGTGGGGCTACAAGCTGCGCGCCACCGGCCTCAATCCGAACGCCGCGCACTATGCCGGCGTCAAGATCAGCCGCATGATCATCGTCGCGATGCTGATCTCGGGCGCCTTCGCCGGCTTGGCCGCGGTCAATTCGATCATGGGCTCGACCCACTACCTATCGATCAGCTTTCCGCAGGGGGCCGGCTTCATCGGCATTGCCATTGCGCTGATGGGGCGCCAGCATCCGGTCGGTATTTTCCTCTCCAGCGTGCTGTTCGGAGCCCTGATTCAGGGCGGCGGAGAGCTGTCGATGGTCAAGCAGAACATCCCTGCCGAGACCTTCATTTTCATCCAGGGCCTGATCATCCTGTTCTGCGGCGCGATGGAACACCTGTACGCGCCGGCCGTGCTCAAGATCATCAACGCAAGGAAGGGATAAGCCATGCTTGAAGATCTCCACATCGGCACCATCGTTGTGTCCACCGTGCGCAACGCGCCGGTCCTCATTTTCGCTGCCATGGCGGGCCTGTTTGCCGAACGCAGCGGCGTGATCGACCTGGCGCTCGAAGGCAAGATGCTCGCGTCGGCCTTTGTCTCGGCAGCCGTCGCTTTTGTAACCCAGAACCCGTGGTACGGCATCGCCGCCGGCATGGCCATATCGACCGCGCTGGCGCTGCTGCAGGGTTTTGTCAGCATCACCCAGAAAGGCAACCAGCTGGTGGGCGGCATCGCGATCAATATCACGATGAGCGGCCTGACTTTCGTGATGGCGCAGTATTTCTTCGGCCAGGGCGGGCAGACCCCCAACCTGGGCGACGCGCGCCTGCACGAAATCATCCTGCCGGGTACCGAGGCGCTGGCCAATGTGCCGTTCATCGGCTGGTTCTACGGCCACCTGCTGGGCGGGCATACGGCGCTGGTATACCTGGCGTTCGCGCTGATTCCGCTGGTGCACTGGGTGCTGTACCACAGCCGCTTCGGCCTGCGCCTGCGCGCCTGCGGCGAGAACCCGCACGCGGCCGATGCGGCCGGCGTCAGCGTCGAAGCGACGCGCTACATGGCAATGACGATTGCCGGCATCCTGTGCTCGTTCTCGGGCGCTTACTTGTCGATCGTGCAGAGCGGCTTCTTCTTGCGCGACATGTCGGCTGGCGCCGGCTACCTGGCCCTGACGGCGATGGTGTTCGGTAACTGGCGCCCGGTCTACACGGCGCTCGGCTGCATCATGTTCGGCTTCTTCAGTGCGGTGCAGATCCAGATCGAAGGAGTCGACCTGCCGATCGTCGGCCGCATCCCCGGCTCGCTGATCCAGATGATCCCGTACGTGGTGACCGTGATCGTGCTGGCCGGCCTGATGGCCAAGTCGGTGGCGCCGAAAGCGATCGGCCAGCCGTTCGTCAAATCGCGCTGAGCTGCCAATGGCGAAGCTGCTGATCGCCTTCGCCGTTGCGCTCCTGCTCGCGGCCGGCGCCCTGTACGGGGCCGGCTCGTATCTGACAGCGCCCACCTTCCACGCGGCGGGCAACCCCGATCCAGAACTATTCGCCACCCCGGTGCTGATCCCCAACGGCCAGGGCTACGTGGCCGGATGGGTGGCGCGCGGCGCCGGCAGCGGCGCGGTCCTGCTGCTGCACGGCGTGCGCGCCGACCGGCGCCAGATGCAAGCGCGCTCGCTGTTCCTGAACCGCCTTGGCTACACGGTGCTGCTGGTCGACCTGCCGGCCAGCGGCGAAAGCCTGGGCGAGCGCATCACCTTCGGCGCGCGCGAAGCGGACGGCGTGCGCGTCGCGCTGGCCTGGCTCAGGCACAACCTGCCGGGCGAAAAAATCGGCGTGATCGGCGCCTCGCTCGGCGCCGCGTCGGTGGTGCTGTCCAAACCGGGCAAGCAGGTCGACGCGCTGGTCGTCGAGGCGATGTATCCGACCATCGAGGAAGCGGTGCAAAACCGCCTGGCGATGCGGCTCGGCGCGCCGGGACGCTGGCTGGCGCCGCTGCTTCTGATGCAGCTGCCGTGGCGCACTGGGGTGACGGTCGATCAGCTGCGTCCGATCGACGCGATGGCGGCGCTGACGTGCCCCGTGTTTGTCATCGGCGGCGCGCAGGACCTGCATACGCCGCCGGACGAAACGCGCCGCATCTTCGCGGCCGCTCATGAACCGAAGCAGTTTTGGCTGGTCGACGGCGCGGCGCATGTGGATTTGCACACCTTTGCCAGGCGTGAATACGAACAGCGGGTGGCCGCATTCCTTGCGCCACACCTGAAATAAAATTACAAAAAAACCATGCTTTTGAAATATTATTACGCGCCTCAGCGGGCCAGACGCGCCGAGCGCTTGAAGGTCCAGGCCAACGCCACGCCGGCCGACGCGCCGCTGCGTTTCTGCATCAGCGGGCTGGCGCGGTTGGCCGCGCCGGCATAACTGTCGTAGCGCACGAAGCCGAATACCCGCACATCCATGCCCAGCATGCGCGAGGCGCTGGCCCCGGCGCGCACCAGCATGGCGCCGCCATCGGCTTCGTACGCGGGCCGCTCGGGCGTGGCGAATTCGGGCCGCACTTCGTAGAAATAGCGGTTGATCTTGCGGTCGCCGAACACCATGCCGAGATTGGCGTCGAAGCTCCAGCGCTCGTTCTCGGCGCTGGCCTCGTAGACGATTTTTGGTTCGAACGTGATGCCCTGCGCGCGCACGCCGGAGCGTGCCTCGATCACTGCGCGCAGCGGCAGGTCGAGCCGGATCCGGCTGCGCGGCGCCGTGCGTGCCAGCGTCACTTTCAGGCGCGGCCCCAGCTCAAGCAAGGTGCCCAGGTTGGGCATGCCGGTGCGCGCGCCCACGTCGCTGGAACGGGCCGGCAGCGAGGCGGCCAGCCCGACATCGAGCTCGACCCGGTCGCTGCGCAGCAGGCGCGCGCCGATGCCCTGCTGGTCGACCCGCAGCACCTCGCCGCGGTACAACAGGAACGGCAGCACCAGGCCGCGCGTGGAGCGGTCGGCCGAGCCGGGATAGGCCGGCGTCGTGGCGGCGCCGCCGAACACGCCCAGCTCCCACAAGGGCAGCTGCTGCGCGTGGGCCGCACACGACACGAACAGCAGCACCGGGCTGCACCAGCGAACTATGCGCATCACGCAGGCGCCTCCAGTGTCACCAGCAATTGTTCAAACTGCGCGAGCGGGACCGGCTGGCCGAACAAGAATCCCTGGAACGCGCAGCATCCGATCGACACCAGGAAATCGGCCTGCGCCGTCGTTTCCACGCCTTCGGCGATCACGTCGAGACCCATGTGGTGGGCCAGCGCGACGATGGTGCTGGCGATGGCGGCATCGTTGGCATCGATGGTGACGTCGCGCACGAAGGACTGGTCGATCTTAAGCTGGTCAAGCGGCAGCCGTTTGAGGTACGACAAGGACGAATAGCCGGTGCCGAAATCGTCGAGCGAAAACAACACTCCGTGGCGCTTGAGCGACGTCATCTTGCCGATGATCTCCTCGACATCGTCCATCAGCAGGCTTTCGGTCAGTTCCAGCTTCAGGCGGCGCGCGTCGGCCCCGCTCTCGGCCAGCGCCTGCAGCACCTGGCCGACGAATTCGGCCTGGCGGAACTGGCGCACGCTGATGTTGACGGCGATCGTCAGGTGCGCGGTATGCGGCGCGCGGCCCCAGGCGGCCAGCTGGCGGCATGCGCTGTCGAGCACCCACTGGCCGATCGGGATGATCAGGCCGGTCTCCTCGGTCAGCGGGATGAATTCGTTGGGCCCGACCAGCCCGCGTTCGGGATGCAGCCAGCGCAGCAGCACTTCGGCGCCGGTGATGCGGCTGTCGACGTCGCGCTGCGACTGGTAATACAGCACGAACTGCCCCAGTTGCAGGCCTTCGCGCAGGTCGCCCTCGAGCGCCGCGCGGGCCGTCACCACGGTCTGCATGTGCGGATCGAAAAAGCGCAGCGTGTTGCGCCCGGCGGTCTTGGCGTTGTACATCGCCAGGTCGGCCCGCTTGAGCAGTTCGTCGATCGTGTGCAGGTCGCGATCGAACAGCGTGATGCCGATGCTCGACGTGCTCTGGTGGCGCCGCCCGGCCAGCTCGTAGGGCGCGTTGAGCGAGCCCAGGACCTTGCGTCCGATCGCTTCGGCCTGGGCGGCGGCGTCGCCCGTCTCGTGCGCCAGCCCTTCGAGCATGACGACGAATTCGTCGCCGCCCAGGCGCGCCACGGTGTCGCCTTCGCGGATGCAGCGCACCAGGCGCGAAGCGACCTGCTGCAGCAGAAGGTCGCCCATGTCGTGGCCGAGCGTGTCGTTGAGCGTCTTGAAGTTGTCCAGGTCGATGAACAGCAGCGCGCCGGCGCGTTCGGTGCGCCCGGAACTGATCATCGCGTGGCGCAGCCGTTCGATCAGCATGCGCCGGTTCGGCAAGTGGGTCAGCGGATCGTAGAACGCCAGGCTGCGGATCTCTTCCTCGGTCGCCATGCGCTCGCGCTCGGACGCAGCCAGCGCGTCGAGCATGCCGTTGATCGACTCGGCCAGCTGGCCGATCTCGTCGCTGCGGCCCAGGCCCGCGCGCACATTGCGTTCGCCCTTGTGCACCGCATTGGCGACATAGATCAGCTGGCGCAGGCCGCGCGTGAGGCCGCCCGCGATCGCCAGCGCCAGCAGGACCGCGAAGCCGATCGCGAAGCCGCCCAGGATATAGCCGCGCCGTGTGATCTCGGCCAGGTTGTCGCGCACCTGGCCGCGCCCCCAGCCGATGCGCACCCAGCCCAGGTGCCGGGTGCCGGCGAAGATCGGCTCGGCGACATCGACCAGGCGCTCGTCGTCGACCAGGATGCGGGCGCGCGGCACCGCGCCGGACAGCAGGCGCCGGCTGACCGGGTCGTCGGCCACCAGGCCGATCGTGCCGACATCGCTGGCGGCGAGCACCTTGCCGTCGCGTCCGAGCACCAGCACGTAGTTCAGATTCGGGTTGCGCGCGATGCTGGCCAGTTCGACCTGCAGGCCGGTGACGTCGTTGGCCACCAGCCAGGCGGTGCTGCCCACCGCCAGCATGTGCGCCAGGTCTTCGGCGCTGTGCGCGCTTTGCTCCATCAGGAACTTGGACTGGTGCTGGATCACGCCGTAGCCGAAACCGAACATCACCAGGCCGGTCGCGACCGCGAAGGCCAGCGTCAACTGGCGCCGGATGGTACCGCCGGCCAGGCCGATCATCCTGTCGAGCGCGGCCCGGGGCATCAGTCGGACGCCTCGGGAAAAGCCCGCTTGTACTGTTCCATGAATACCCGCACCACGTCGTACTGGGCGTCGCCGGCCGCTTCGAAGCCGGCCACCGGCACCTGGGCCAGCAGCGCCCTGCCCTTGTCGGTCGTGCTCATGGCCACCATCAGCTGACCGACTTTTTGCACCAGCTCGGGCGGCACGTCGTCGCGCGCCACGATGCCCTGGTTGACCAGCGACCCGGTCGGAAAGCGCACTTCGAGCAGCCGGGCCTCGGCCGGATGCATGCGCTGGAAGGTCAGCCAGGCCAGCGGCCAGGTGGCGCCGGCCGCCACGGTCCGGTGGTACACCGCCATGATCGACGCATGCTGCGAGCCGACATAGCTCGCCTCGATGTCACGCGCCGGGTCGATGCCGTTCTGCTTGAGCTGCAACTGGGTCATCATCGTGGCCGCCAGCGCCGACTTGGGCGGAAAGCCGACCTTCTTGCCCTTCAGGTCGGCCAGCACATGGATGCCGCTGTCGCGCCGCACCAGCCAGATGCCGCGAAAGGCCGCGTCGTCGCCCATCTTGGCGAAGATGCGGTAGCCGTCGCGCCGGGCCGCGCGCCAGGTGTGGTACGGGTTCGACAGCGCGAAGGCGAAGCCGCGCGCGCGCAGCTGCTGCTCGTGCTCCTCCAGGCCGCGCGGCACTTCCAGCACCAGGCGCGCATTCGGCAGGCTGGCATTGATGTGGTCGAGGATAGGCTGGAAGACGTCGTAGACATTGCGGAAGTTCGACATCGGCGTCACGCCGAAGGTGTATTCGGTGACCTTCGGCCTGGCCGGCGGCGCGACGAAGGTCGGCGCGTAGCCGGGCGCGGGCGCGTCCTGCTTGCCGCAGGCGGCCAGCAATGCTGCCGCCGCCAGCAGCGCGCACGGCAAGCCGATCCAAAGCCACCTTCTTGCCGCGCTGCCCTTCATGATGAGGTCCCGGTTGCGTCGCGAGTGAACTACTGAAAGTATCCCCAGTGTTCGCCGTCAAGTCAACCGAACCGTCCTCACGGCCAGATGGTTTGCAACAATGCCGCCAGGTGGTAGCCGCCCTTGATCAGCTGCTCGCGCGCCAGCGCCGAACTCGGGACCGGATAGTTCGGCCCCATCTCGAACGCGAACTTGTAGGCGATCTCGCCGCGGCCGTTGGTCTGCGCCTCGCGCTTGCCCAGCGTGACGTCCGAATACGCCTGCTTGGCCGCCACCAGCGTATCGTCGGCCCACTGGTAGGGCCAGGTCGCCGCATCGCCCGTATTCGGCGCCACGGGCGGCTTGCTGTCGATGATCTTCTGGGCGAACTGCTCGGGGGTCTTGGTGCTGCTGCGGCGCATCGCGTAATCGACCACGGTGCTGTCCCAATAGGTATGGAAAGGCCGGGTCTTCCATTTTTGCGCGCCCTCGGGCAGCGGCTTCGATTCGCCCGGGATCAGCGGTTTGCTGAGCGCCTCGACCTTGTCGTCGTCCAGCAGCAGGCTGTTGCCGCCGCGCGATTCGAAGATGTTGATGCCGTCGATGTCGGCCTTCTTGGCCGGCACCGCGAACTTGCCGTCGGCGCCGACATACGCCGACCCCATATGCAGCGGCTGGTGGATGTCGCCGGTCAGGTGGGCCACCAGCAGCAGCGCCTGGCGCTTGGTGAACTGGTGCGGATTGAGCGCCGGATCGGTCTTGCCCTGCAAGACGGCGATGGCCTGCTTCAGCGTTTGCACGATGTCGACGTCGGAGCCGCCCACCACGCCGTCCGTGTAATGCTCCAGCTGGAACGGCAGGTTGGCATAATGGTATTCGGTATGGCGCGGATTGGCCGCCGTGTAGACCTGCTGCTCGGCGCTGGCCGGCGCGTAGCCGGCCCCGCCCTTGGCGCCGTCGGCCCAGTTGGTGATCGACTCCAGGCTTTCGCCGGGCAGCAGCAGGGCCGCCACCTGCTTCTCGGCGTGGCTGCCCTTGATCAGCTTCTCGGCGATCGAACCGACCGCGCGGTGGCCTTCATAGCCCCAGGCCTGCGCATCGGCCGCGATGAAAGCGCACGACAGGGCGACGACACTGGCGAGGCGCTGCATGTTCAGATTGATGGTCATTTTCAGTTTCCTGGTTCTGGTAAATCAGTTCACGGTGCCGATCCGGCCCTGCGGCGCGGCGCTGCCGGCCGGGGTGCCGGCCTGGTCGCTCTTGATCAGGTAGTCGACGACGGCATCGAGGTCGCGCACCTGGGTATCGATCTTGTTGCGTGCGGCATTGAAGGCGGGGAAATTGTCGCCGCCTTCGGCCAAAAAGTTGTTCGCGGCGACCCGGTACAGCTTGGCCTCGTCGAGCGCCACGCCGTCGAGCATCAGGCTGCCCGGCACGACCCGCTGGCCGGGCGGCAGCGCCGGATTCCAGCGGTAGCTGAAGCCCTTCGAAATCTGCAGGATCGACTCATGGGCCGCATCGGCGCGTATCCATTGCTGGTCGAGCAGCGCGCGGATCTGGGCGCCGCTCATGTCCATGACCACCAGCGTATTGCCGAACGGGAGCACGATCTGCACCTGGCCGAAGCTGGCCGTCAGGTTCTCGCCCACGTCCAGGTCCTGGCGCAAGCCGCCCCCGTTCATGAAGGCGATCCGCGCGCCCTGGCTGCGGGTATAGGCCAGCACCGCATCGGCGACCAGGTCGCCCAGCGCGGTTTCGCCGGCCGGATTCGCCTTGCGCCCGATGCTGCGCGCGCCCACGCGCGCCAGCGGCCGGGCCAGCGCATCACGGCTGAGCGTGCGCGCGTGCTCGAGGAAGGCCGCCACCTGCGGGTTGGGCGGATACTGGCCCGGCGCGACCGGCACATTGCGCACCGTGATGCCGAGCACCTTGCCGCTGTCCGGCGCGACCTGCATGCGGATGCGCGAGAGCACGTGGCCGCCCATCTCGGCCTGGGTCACGGTGCGCCCGTCGACCTGGCACTGGAAGCCCTTGTGGGTGTGGCCGCTGATGATCAGGCGGATGGCCGGGTCGAGGCGCTTGACGATGCCCACGATCGGCCCTTTGAGCTGCTTGCATTCGGGCTGGTCGAACGCCTCGGTGGTCTGGCCGCCCTCATGGATCAGCACCACGAACACCTTGACGCCCTGGGCCCGCAATTCGGGCACGACCTTGTTGATGGCGTCGGCCTCGTCGACGAAGGACAGGCCGACGATGCCCGAGGCCAGCACCACGGACGCGGTGTCGCGCAGCACGGCGCCGATGAAGCCGACCTTGACGCCCTTGACGTCGGCGATCTTGTAGGCCGGCAGGAAGGGCTTGCCGGTGGCGCTGTCGAGCACATTGGCGACCAGGTAGGTATAGCCGGCGCCCTTGAAATCGGGCGCGAAGCGGCATGCCTTGTCGGGCCGGACCGAGACGCAGCCGCCGTTCTGCTGGCGCAGCAGTTCGGCCCGGCCCTTGTCGAATTCATGGTTGCCGACCGAACTGGCGAACAGGCCGGCCATGCTCAGCGCGGTAATGCTCGGTTCGTCGGCCCACAGCGACGACATGGCCGGGCTGGCGCCGACCAGGTCGCCGGCGCCGACGAACAGCAGGTCCTTGTCTTCCTTGCGCCAGGCCTGGACGGCGGCGGCGATGTTGTCCACGCCGCCGGCCAGGCGCGACTTCGGGGCCGTATCGGCGACGCTGGTCGATTCGAATTTGGTGGCGTCGAGATGGCCGTGGAAGTCGTTGATGCCGACCAGGTTGATCTCGACCGGTGCAGCCGGGCGCGTGGCACAGGCTGTCAAAAGGCAGGCCGCCGCGAGCGCTGTGCACAGGGGCCGTAAAAATATAGTCATAGGATAAGAGGATAACCGAATAGCAGGTGAAATAGCGCGTGCTGTCACCGTCAGAATGTATCGCTTTGTTTCGCGAGGGCAGGCGAAAAAAAACGGCTGGTGTCGCCACCAGCCGTTTCGACGCTGTTTAGCCGAGTCGCTTAGAACTCATACTTGACGGTAGCCTGGATCGCCCACTGCGACTCGCCCTTGATCTGGCGGGTGTCGAGGTTTTCGACGGCAGGACGGACGATGTAGACATACTTGCCGTTCGCATCGAGACCACCGTAGTCGACGAAGCTGCGTGCCTGGCCGCCCTGGGCCTGGAAGCCGACTTCATTGATACGGCCCCACTTCTTGTTCAGCATGTTGCCGAAGTTGAGAAAGTCCAGCGAGAAGAAGCCTTTATGGCCTGCGAAGAAACCAGGCACTTCCTGGCTCAGGCGCAGGTCGACGCTGTTGGTCCAAGGCGAAAACGCTGCATTGCGCTGCGTGACACGGCCAGCGGAATCGCGCAGGCCTGGGTTGGCATTGACGGTATCCCAGAACTTCTGCTCGGCGGCGGCACGGGCGGCCGGGTCGGCACCGAAGAAGCTCACTTCGCC
Organism: Massilia sp.; assembly: GCA_025359245.1. Lineage (GTDB taxonomy): Bacteria > Pseudomonadota > Gammaproteobacteria > Burkholderiales > Burkholderiaceae_D > Telluria_A. The sequence continues at coordinate 11,429 of JANYGW010000067.1, read as the reverse complement.
GGAACCCTGCTTCGACGGGATGTACATCAAGTCGTTGCCGGCCAGGCCATCACCGTTCAAGTCATTGTTGATGGTCCAGCTGTACGGCTTGCCCGAACGGCCTTCATAGAACATGCCGAAACGGGTGTTGTAGTTGCCGAAGAATTTCTTCTGCCAGCCGATCGATGCATTGACGCGATCCTTGACCATGTAGCCGGAATTGGCGGCGGCATTTTCGTTCGGATTGAATACGGCGCGGCCGTTGAAGTTCGAGGTCGACACCGACGACGACAGTGGCGACACTTCGGTCGCATCGGTGCGTGTGTACGCAATCGACATGGCCAGGCCCTTGGTCATCGGACGGCTCAGTTGCATCGTCAGGACCTTGCCGTCGCCGTCTTCGGTGTGGCGCGCGACCATCACGTTGGCGTAGGCAGGGTTGCTCAGCACCTTATTAACGACGCCGGTGCCGACGCCCGCCGAATTCCAGTTAGCGGCGACGTAACCGTTCTGGTTCCAGAACATCTGGCGGCCGTCAGGACCGGTTTTGGTTGAGGCACCCAAGTTCAGGCTCTCGTAGTAGATGCTGTCCTTGTTCTTCAGGGCCAGGAACTCGGCGCCGAAGACCAAGCCGCCCCATGGCAGTTCGGTATCGAACGCCAGGTTCGATTTCCAGATCGACGGCTGTTTCAGGCTAGGGTCGAGGAAGTCGACGTTCGAGGCCGGAATCGCACCGGCGATGGCGACCGATTGCGCATCCGGATTCGGGTTAAACAGGCCGCCGGCGACCGGGCAGGTAGGCGTCGAGGTGGTGGTGCAAGTGACCAGGCGGGTTGCCACGCCAGGATTGGAGAACGGGTTCGACAGCCATACTGAAGCGGCCGCGCCCTGGAACAGGCCAATGCCGCCGCGAACTTGCATGTTCTTGGTCTCGGAGAGCTTGTAGTTGAAGCCGAAACGCGGCTGCAGCAGCTCCTGGCCGTCGATCGTGACGGTGTTGTCCAGGCCGAAACCACCGGACTGGCGCACGTTCTGCGCGGCAGTCGCGCCGAAGGTACCAGCCACCATCGGCAGCTTGGCCGCGGCATTCGCCTTTGGCTTGCTGTCGACGCTAGCCGAATCGAGGCGCACGCCGTAGGTCAAGGTCAGGCGCGGCGTCGCGTTCCACGTATCCTGCACGAACAGGCCGGTGGACTTGATGGTGAATTGCGAGATCGCGTCCGACAGTGAACCGCCGGCGACCGGCACCTGGACGGTATAGGCCGATGGACGGCCGCGCAGGAAGTTTTCCAGCGTGGCTGCTTCGTTGTTGGCGTTCTGCTGGATCAGCTGGGCGGTGGTGAAGCCGCCCACTGGCGTGGCCGGGGCGCAGTTCAAGTTCTGGCCCACTGGCGTGAAGTTGTACTGGTAGGTCGCCGTTTCGTTCACGCACGAGAACGTGTAAGTGCCGTTGACGTTTTGCAGGAACGCGTTGTAGATCTTGTTCTTGTTCTGGTCAGCGCCGAACTTGACTTCATGATTGCCGATCGACCAGTTGGCGCCAGCGTACAAGTCGGTCGTATCGGTGGCCAGCACGTTGTTTTGGCGGCTCAATTCGGTACCGAGGTTGATGAAGCGTGCCGATGCCAGCTGGCCGGTTGGCAGCGGGCCGGAGAACGACAGGCCAACCGACGGCAGGCGTGCATTGTTCTTCGGGATCGAATCGTAGGCGCGGGTCGATGCCTTCAGCTCGGTCGAGAAGGTCGGGGTCCAGTCCGAGAACAGCTGGGCGACGAAGGTGTTGATCGTCTTCTGCTGCGAGTAGAAGTAGGAATTAAGGGCGATACCGGTGGCGGACACGCCAGGGAACTGCGGCTCTGCCTGCGACGTTTTCGAGTAACGCGCCATGATGCGGTGGTCGTCGTTCAGGTTCCAGTCCACCTTGAGCATGTTCTCGCGCACGTGCAGCGCGGTCCCTGGTGGCACATCGGTAGTACCGACATCGATGCCGTAGGTGTTCTTGGCGATGTTCTGCACGCCGGCGATCGACGACTGGGAGATGCCGACCGTGGTGCCGGCGGCGGCGCCGATCGGGCCGAAGTCAGGTGCCGCACGGGTGCTGGTGAACTCTTCCGACAGGGCGAAGATAAACAGCTTGTCCTTGATCAGCGGACCACTGACCCACGCGCCCTTGGTGGTTTCCTTGAACGGTGCAGGATCGAAGTAGCTGTCGTTGACGACGTTATAGCGCTTGCCGGCCATGCTGTCGTTACGGAACACGAAGTAGCCAGCGCCCTTCCAGGTATTGGTACCGGACTTGGTCACGGCGTTGATGTTGGCGCCCGTGTAGCCCTTCTGGGTCACGTCGTAGTTGGCCACGTTGACCTGGACCGACTGGATCGCTTCGATCGAGATCGGCTGGCGTGCGGTCGGGCTGCCGTTCGCTTCCAGGCCGAAGGTGTCGTTGACGGCCACGCCGTCACTGGTCATCGAGTTGTAGCGCGAGTTCTGGCCGGCCACGGACATTTCGCCGCGTTCCTTGTCGGTCTGCGACACGCGCGGGTCGGCACGTGCGTAGTCCTGCAGGTTGCGCTGGATCGATGCCTGGGTCAGCAGCTCGGTGGCGTTGATCGCCGTGCCCGAGCCCATCGCGGTGCGCGCGAATTTTTCCGAACGCGCGGCCGAACCGGTCACCGTCACGGTCTGCATCGCGGCGCCCAGCGTCGCGTCGACTGCCGCGGTTTCAGCCAGGTTGATGTAGATGCCTTCGCGCTTTTCGGTAACGCCATTCTTGGTGATGATGATCGTGTACGGACCGCCGGTACGCAGGCCGCGGGCCACATAACGCCCTTCGGAGTCGGTCGTGACGTTGCTCACCGAACCGGATTCAGTGTGGACGATGGACACGGTCGCGCCGCCGGCAGGCTTGCCGTCGGCACCGGAAATACGGCCGCCAATGGCCGAAGTGGTGTTCTGTGCGAAGGTCGGTGCTGCCGCCAACGCGATGGACAAGGCCAGCGCCAGTTTGGTCAACTGAATCCGTTTGTGAATGATCATTGTGTAACCCCAAAAAAAGCCAATTTTTATGTGGGAACCCATCAAGAAGTTCCCTCTGTACTTTGCTGCTATCCCGCCGGGACGCCGGCTTGCCGGCCCCCCGTTTGTTTCAGTTGCGAAACCGTGCCCATGCTTGCGCAGGCCCGCATTCACGGCGCTAAACTTGCCGTTACGAAAGTTTAGCGGGTCAACATGTCACCTTGATGACACTGTGAATCTCCAGGCAAGCTTGGACGATCGATTAACTATGCATTAACGATCTCAGCCTGACAAATACCATTTCGCTTAATCATTTATATGAGAAAAATATAAATTCGCTAACAGATCGCGTTTAATTTACCTAAAATTCCGGTTTGCCCAGTGAGAACTACTAGGGGCGATTATAAATGAGCCATTCTGCCGAGAAATCCTTTCATCGCGATTTCCGACAAAGGTTGGGCCGCACACGCAAATGTGTAGCGAGGAGACCACACAGTTATCGCTGGGGAATGTTTTGGAGTTGGCCAAATAGCATCGGCCATTGAAAAACTTGCATGCCGGCAGCGTTGCGCTGCCGGCCACACGGGCGCCCTTAGCGCCGCGCCGCGCTCGCCGCCAAGGCCGCGATGGACGACTCGAACGCCGCGTAGCGCGCGTCGAGCTGGTGCGCCAGGCGCGTCTTGTCGGCCTCGGCCAGGAAGGCATAGCGCAGGCTGTTGTACGACGCCTTCTTGATTTCGGCGTAGCCCGGCTTGTAGCGGCTGGCGAACAGCAGGTATTCCTGTGCCAGCGTGTGGCGCGTGACGCCGGCGTCGTCGGTCGAGATCACATACGGCACCCCGTACTGGCGGTACAGCGTCACCGGATGGTTGGCCCCTTCGATGCCGGAAATGAAGGCATTGCTGGTCAGGTTGATCTCGACGGCGATGTCGCGCGCGCGCATCGCCTTCAGGATGGCCGGCGCGTTCGTCTCGTGCGCCAGGTCGATGCCGTGGCCGATGCGGTTGGCGCCGGCCACGTTGATGGCCTGGTCGATATGGAAGCGCAAGCCGTCCGGCGCCACGTCGCCCAGCGCCAGCTCGCCCGCGTGCAGCGCCAGCTTGACGTTCGGATAGCGCGCCTTGAGGAAGCGGAACATCTTCATGTGCAGCGCATAGTCGCGCATCGACACGGGCGCGCTTTCCTGCCCGACGATATTGACGCCCACGATCAGCGGGCTCTGGCCGGCCGCCTTGAAGGCCGACAGCATCGACGAAAACACCTTCGACGGCGCCAGCAGGCGCAAGACATAGGCCTGGTAGCGCATCGTGAAGCGCTCGTCGTCGATGCCGGCGGCCACGGCGGCGGTGCGGCTGACGAAGTCGGCCAGCGTGGCGTTGAAGGCCGGATCGGCGTCGAGCGCCGCGCTCCAGGCGGCCATGGCCGCATCGAGGGCGGCGTCGCTGGCGCCGGCCTGCCACATTTTGGCGTCGAAATCGGCGTTCGCGCTGAACGGCGCCAGCTTGAACATGGTTTCGATGTAGCCGACGTTTTCCTCGATCGCGCGCTTTTTCAGCTCGCGCAAGCCTTCGGCGAAATTCGCGTTCGAGACCGGGCCGAAGTAGCCGAAGGTCTGGAAGAACTGGCGGTCCGGCGGCGATTGCAGCGCGCCGTGGTTATGGAAGTCCTTGCTCGACCAGCGCTGCAGCAGCTCGCGGTAGGTGGCGTCGTCGGCCAGCACCTCGGCCGTGCCCAGGCACACCCGGTCGGCCGGCGCCTTGGCCCGTTCGGCCGCCACGGCATCCTTGTTGGTCTCGATCCGGTAGGTCGTCTTGTTGACGCAATAGCCCTGCACGTCGAGCCACTCGACATACTGCTCGGCGTAGATGGCGCCCGAATAATGGTGGTGCAGGTCGCCGCCCTTGGGCATCTGCGAGAAGAACATGGTCAGTTCGGCAGTCTTCGGTTCAGCGCCCGCCAGCAAGCCCGCCAGGTGGCGCGCGGTGGCCGCCTCGTTGGCCTTGGCCTTCGGCGCCGGCGCGGCATGCGGGGCGGCCGCATGGGCGCCCGCGGCCACAGCCAGGGCGATCAGCAGGCTGCTCGATTTGATCATCATTGTCATTCTCTCGTGTAGGTGTGCCAGTCTTTACGACGGCTGCCGCCGGTGCACCAGCTGCCCGCAGGCATAGGTGGCATCGATGACGCGGTCGTCGCCCAGCAGCGCCAGTGCGAACAGCAGCTCCTCGAGATTGTTGCAGCGCTCCGTGCGGCGCGCCAGCAGCGGCGTCGCCTTGGGGTCGAGCACGATGAAATCGGCCTCGGCGCCCGGCACGAAATGTCCGATCGTCCCTTCGAGTTGCATGCTGCGCGCAGCGCCCAGCGTGGCCATATAGAACATGCGCACGGCGGGCAGGTAGCTGCCTTTCAAGCGTGCTACTTTATAGGCTTCATTCATAGTTTGCAACATCGAGAACGAGGTGCCCGCGCCCACGTCGGTGGCCAGCGACACGGCCACGCGCGCCGCGTCGGCCTTGTCGAAATCGAACAGGCCGGATCCGAGGAACAGGTTCGAGGTCGGGCACACCGCCGCCGCCGCGCCGGTGTCGGCCATGCGCGCGAAGTCGCGCTCGTCGAGCCAGATGCAGTGTCCATACATCGCCCGTCGGCGCAGCAGGCCATAGCGGTCGTACACGTCCAGGTAGCTGCGCGCCTGCGGGAATAGCGACTTGACCCATTGGCATTCGTCGGGGTTTTCCGACACGTGGGTCTGGATGTAGGTGTCCGGATAAGCGGCCGCCAGTTCGCCCGCCAGCTGCAGCTGCGCCTCGCTCGAGGTGGGCGCGAAGCGCGGCGTGATCGCGTACATCGCGCGGCCGCGCCTGTGCCATTTGCGGATCAGGTCTTCGGAGTCGCGTGTGCCGCTTTCGGCGCTGTCGCACAGGAAGTCCGGGCAATTGCGGTCCATCAGGATCTTCCCGGCCGCCATGCGCAGGTTGCGCGCGGCGCTGGCCTCGAAGAAGGCGTCGACCGATTCCTTGTGCACCGTGCAGTAGACCATCGCCGTCGTGGTGCCGCAGCGCAGCAGCTGGTCGAGGAAGAAATCGGCCACTTCGCGCGCGTGCGCCGGGTCGCCGAACTGGCGCTCGGTGGGGAAGGTATAGGTTTCGAGCCACGGCAGCAGGCCGGGCGCGGGCGAGGCGATCATGTCGGTCTGCGGGAAATGCAGATGGGTGTCGATGAAGCCGGGCATGATCAGCTTGCCCCGGTAATCGACCACCGTTGTCCCTGGCGGCAGGCCGCCATGCAGCGCGGCGTAGTCGCCCGCGGCCTGCACCTTGCCGTCGGCGACGACCAGCAGGCCGTCTTCGTGCCAGTCGATGGCATCGCCGCCGAACGCGGGGTCGGCGTGGAAATGCAGCAAGCTGGCACGGTAGGCTTGCAGTTGACCGGGTAATGCTGTTGACATCAGGATCTCTCGAATTGCGTTTGGTATGAGGCTACCAGTCTTAGGGAAGGGGCGCTAGCGGCGCGCGCAGCCTGTTCCCACACCATCAGCAGCTGGGCCGCGACCGAGGCGGCGATCACCGCCGGCGCCTTGTCGCTGATGCCGGGCAGGCCGATCGGGCACACCATGGCCTCGATGCGGGCCGGGTCGGCGCCGCGTTCGCGCAGGCGGCGCTCGAACTGGACCCGCTTGGTCTTGGAGCCGATCAGGCCGAACCAGCCGACGTCGGGGCGCGCCATGATCGTCTCGGCCAGGCGCTGGTCGAGCGCGTGGCTGTGCGTCATGACCAGGTAGGACGCATGGGCCGGCGCGGCGCCCACCAGCGCCTCGGGAATGTCGGTCGCTTCGACGCGCACATTGGCCGGCAGTTCGGACGGGAACATGTCCTCGCGTTCGTCGACCCAGGTCACCGTGCACGGCAGCCATGCCAGCGCGCGCACGATGGCCAGGCCCACGTGGCCGGCGCCGAACAGCAGCAGGTGCGCGCGCGGCGCCTGCACCAGGTCGGCCAGCCAGCGCCGTCCATCCTGTTCCTGCAGCACATGGGTGCCGCGCTTGCGCTCGAAGGCGGGCGCGCCGCTGCCCCACAGGAAGCAGCCGCCGGCATCGAACAGCGCGCTGTCGGGGGCGCCGTCGAGGGCGACCATGCGCCAGCTGTCGTGCGCGCGCCGGCCTGCGAGCAGCGCCATCTGCGCCGGCTCGGCCAGTTCGAACGCCAGGTGCACCACGCCGCCGCAGCACTGGCCCAGGCTGGGGCCGAGCGCGAAGCGTTCGACGTGGCGCCGGCGGCCGTCCAGCAGCATTGCGCGCGCGATCTCCACCGCGCGCATTTCGAGGTGGCCGCCGCCGATGGTGTCGTGCAGGCGCGCGCCGGTGACCAGCATCCTTGCGCCCGCCTCGCGCGGACCGGAGCCTTCGACCAGCGCCACCGTGACCAGCACGGCGGCGCCATCGTGCGCGCCTGAGAGCCAGTAGTCCATCACGCCGCCTTTGCTATCGCCGCTTGGACGGCGCCGATCGCGTTCAGGATCGCCTCGCTGGTGGCCGGCGCATTCAAGGGCGGATTGACCTGATGGCCGCCGACGCTCGAGACGGCGTCGCGGATCGCGAAGAACACCGAGAACGGCAGCAGCAGCGGCGGCTCGCCGACCGCCTTGGAACGGTGGATGCTGTCCTCGACATTGCTGTTGTCGTACAGGCGCACGCGGAAGTCCTCGGGACAGTCCGACACGCCGGGGATCTTGTAGGTCGACGGCGCATGCGTCATCAGCTTGCCGGCCGGGTTCCACCACAACTCTTCGGTGGTCAGCCAGCCCATGCCCTGGATGAAGGCGCCTTCGACCTGGCCGATGTCGATCGCCGGATTGAGCGACTTGCCGGCGTCGTACAGCGCATCGGCGCGCAGCAGCTTCCATTCGCCGGTCAGGGTATCGACCACCACCTCGGCCACCGCCGCCCCGTACGCGAAGTACGAGAACGGATTGCCGCTCATGGTTTTCGGATCCCAGTGCAGCTTGGGCGTGGCGTAGAAGCCGTCCGACCACAGCTGCACACGCGCCAGGTAGGCTTTCTGGACCAGCACCGGGAACGGCACTTCGTGGCCATTGACGTGCACATGGTTGGCCGCAAACACGACCGCTGCAGCGTCGCCGCCATACAGCTTGACGGCGTAGGCGGCCAGCCGCTCGCGGATCTGGCGCGCTGCATCCTGGGCCGCCTTGCCATTCAGGTCGGCGCCGGTCGATGCCGCCGTGGCCGAGGTGTTGGCGACCTTGCTGGTGTCGGTCGCGGTGGCGCGCACATGCGCGATGTCCACGCCCAGTTCATGCGCGACCACCTGCATGACCTTGGTGTTGATGCCCTGCCCCATCTCGGTGCCGCCGTGGTTGACCAGGATCGAGCCGTCCACGTAGACATGCACCAGCGCGCCGGCCTGGTTCAGATGGGTGACGTTGAAGGCGATCCCGAACTTGACCGGCGTGAGCGCCAGGCCTTTCTTGAGCACCGGGCTGCTGCTGTTGAAGGCGTCGATGGCGGCGCGGCGCGCGCGGTAGTCGCTGCTTTCCTCCAGCTCGGCCGACAGCGCGCCGATCACGTTGTCGACGATGACCTGGCCGTACGGGGTGATGTTGTCGGTCTCGCGCCCGTAGAAATTGAGGCGCCGGATATCGAGCGCGTCGCGCCCCAGGTTGCGCGCGATCTCGTCGATGATGTATTCGATCGCAATTGCGCCCTGCGGGCCGCCGAAGCCGCGGAAGGCGGTGTTCGACTGGGTATGGGTCTTGCCGCAGGCGGCGCGGATGTCGACGTCCGACAGGTAGTAGGTATTGTCGAAGTGGCAGACCGCGCGCGTGGCGACCGGGCCGGACAAATCGGCCGAATAGCCGGCCCGGCTGACCATGTCGACCTTGGCGGCGACGATCTTGCCGCTGTCGTCGTAGCCGACTTCGTATTCATAATGGAAGCAGTGGCGCTTGCCGGTGACGAGCATGTCGTCGTCGCGGTCGGCGCGCAGCTTGACCGGGCGCTTGAGCCTTGCCGCGGCAATCGCCGACGCCGCCGCCCACATGGCCGACTGCGACTCCTTGCCGCCGAAGCCGCCGCCCATGCGCCGGCATTCGACGACGACGTTATGCGAGTGCACGCCGAGCGCATGCGCGACCACGTGCTGCATCTCGCTCGGGTGCTGGGTCGAGCACAGCACCAGCATGCCCTTGTCTTCCTTCGGGATCGCGTACGAAATCTGGCCTTCGAGGTAGAACTGCTCCTGGCCGCCGACATACAGCTCGCCCTTGACCGAATGCGGCGCTGTTTCGAAGGCGGCCTGGAAGTCGCCGCGCTGCAGCCGCATCGGCGGCAGCACATAGGACTGGGCAGCGCGCGCGGCCTGCGGGGTCAGGATGGCCGGCAACTCGTCGTAGGTGACCTGGCCCAGGCGCGCGGCGCGGCGCGCGTTGTCGTGGGTATCGGCGACGACGATGAAGATCGGCTGGCCCACGTACATGACCAGACCGTCGGCCAGGATGGGATCGTCGTGGATGATCGGGCCGCAATCGTTGGTGCCGGGGATGTCGGCGACCGTGTACACGGCCACCACGCCGGCGCTGGCGCGCACCGGCGCCAGGTCGAGCGCGACGATTTTCGCATGCGCCTTCGACGACAGGCCGAGGGCGGCATGCAGCGTGCCTTGGACCTCCGGGATGTCGTCGGTGTAGGTGGCCTGGCCGAGCACATGCAGCGCGGCCGATTCATGGGCCAGCGGCAGGCCGACAGCGGTCCATGGCGCGGTGTTAATGACTGGTACGCCAGCGTCGTTCATTGCATTCTCCTCAGGCGCGCATGGCGAACGCATTGACCGCGGCGGACGCCAGCGGTGCATCCGTGCGCGTCTCGAACCAGAAGCGGCGCAGCAGGTTCTGGGCAGCTTTCATCCGGTAGCTGCCGGACGCGCGCATGTCCGACAAGGGCGCGTAGTCCTGGGCCAGCATGGCCATCGCGGCCATCAGGTTCGCCTCGCTCCATGGCTGGCCGGTCAGCAGCGCCTCGGTGGCGGTGCCGCGTTTGGGTGTGGCGGCCATGCCGCCGAAGGCGATCCGCGCTTCGCTGACGACGTCGCCGTCGAAGCGGAACGCGAATGCGGCGCACACGGCGGAGATATCCTGGTCGAAGCGCTTGGCCAGCTTGTAGGTGCGAAAGCGCACATCCTGTTGCGGCAGCGGCACCCGCACCGCCTGTACGAATTCACCGGGCAGCATGTCTTTTTTCTGGTAACCGAGATACAGGTCCTCGAGCGCCAGCGTGCGCTCGCCGGCAGCGCTGCGCAGGACCACCTGGCTGCCCAGCGCGATCAGCCAGGGCATCGAATCGCCGATCGGCGAGCCGTTGGCGACGTTGCCGCCCAGCGTGCCGGCGTTGCGGATCGGCAGCGAGGCGAAGCGCTGCCACATCTCGGACAGCTGGCCAGGATAGTGCCGGCATACGGCGCGGTAGGCGTCTTCCAGCGTGACGCCGGCGCCGATCTCGATCATGCCGTGCGCTTCGGTCACGTCCTTGAGCGCGGCGACGTGGCCGAGGTAAATGATGTCGCCCAGCGCGCGCATCTGCTTGGTGACCCACAGGCCGACGTCGGTGGAGCCGGCCAGCAGCGTGGCCGACGGCTGGGCGGCGCGCAGCGCCACCAGTTCGTCGAGCGAGCGCGGCGCATGGAAGGACTGGCCGCCGGCGCTGTAAGTGGCGCCGGCGGTGCGCTGCAGCGGCGCCAGTTGCGCGGCCAGCGCGGCGCGGTCGAATGCGACCGGCGCCAGCTCGCCCATGCGCATGGCGGCGTCGATGATGGGGCGGTAGCCGGTACAGCGGCACAGGTTGCCCGACAGCGCATCGTCGACCTGGCAGCGGGTCGGCTTTTTGCCGTCCTGATCCAGGTACATGCCCCACAGGGACATGACGAAACCCGGTGTGCAGAAGCCGCACTGCGAACCATGGCACTCGACCATGGCCTGCTGGACCGGATGCAGCGCACCGTTATCCTGCTGCAAGTCCTCGACCGAAAACAGGGCCTTGCCGTCGAGCGTGGGCGTGAGCTGGATGCAGGAATTGACGGCTTTCATTTCCAGCTGGCCATCATGCAGCGAAGCGATCACGACGGTGCAAGCGCCGCAGTCGCCCTCGGCGCAGCCTTCCTTGGTGCCGGTGCAATGCAGATCCTCGCGCAAATGCTGCAAGATGGTCTGGGTGGGCGCGGCATTGCTGACGACGCGCACGGCGCCCTGATAGTAGAAACGGATCGGTGTTGACATTCTTGCCTCGGCTTTATCCCAGTTTACAAGATTAGCACTGGGACAAGCCGCCAATATACTATTTGAATGATTTTGAATATCATCAAATTCCCATACTGAAATCCCACACCGGGGTCAGACCTCAATTTTGCAATCATTGCAAAATTGAGGTCTGA
>JANYGW010000049.1 GCA_025359245.1 Massilia sp. | reverse complement strand
AGCGATGCTCAGCTGCGCGGCATGCTGGTTCTCGAAGGCAACCTGAACGCTGCCAAACTGACGCCCGTGCTGCATTACGACGGCACGCCGATCACGGCGCGCTTCATCGCCGGCGCCATTGGTGGCAAGCTGGGCTTGTTGAACGTGACTCCGTTGAAGAAGGTGGCGCAATGAGCTATCTGGCCAAACCCAAGCTGCACCATCCGGAACTCAAAGCCAACAAGCTCGGCTACACACGGCGCGACTATGAGGGAGCGATGTCGACCCTGTGCGCCGGCTGCGGCCACGATTCGATTTCCGCCGCCATCGTGCAGGCATGCTACAACCTGGCGATCGAACCGCACCTGGTGGCCAAGCTGTCCGGCATCGGTTGCTCGTCGAAGGCGCCCACGTATTTCCTGGGCGGATCGCACGGCTTCAACACCGTGCACGGGCGCATGCCCTCGGTGCTGACCGGCGCCAACCTGGCCAACCGCGACCTGATTTACCTGGGCGTGTCGGGCGACGGCGACTCCGCCTCGATCGGGCTGGGGCAATTTGTCCACAGCATGCGGCGCGCGGTCAACATGGTGTATATCGTCATGAACAATGGCGTGTACGGCTTGACCAAGGGACAGTTTTCGGCCACGGCCGACCAGGGCTCGCGCTCGAAGCGGGGCGTGGTCAACAACGATACACCGGTCGACCTGGCGTCGTTGGCGCTGCAATTGGGCGTGAGCTTCGTGGCGCGCAGTTTCTCGGGCAACAAGGAGCAACTGACGCCGCTGATCGAGGCTGCGCTGATGCACCAGGGCGCGGCCTTCATCGACGTCATTTCGCCGTGCGTGGCGTTCAACAATCACCCGGGCTCGACCAAGAGCTACGACTATGTGCGCGAGCACAATGAATCAGTGAACCGGGTCGACTTCGTGCCGCACGCACAGGAAATTAGCGGCCACTTCGAGCCGGGCACGGTCCAGGATGTGCTGCAGCACGACGGCAGCGTGCTGCGCCTGCGCACGCTGAACGCCGAGTTCGATGTGCACGACCGGATCGCCGCCATGAACTATATCCACCAGCGCCAGGCGGAAGGGGAGGTGGTGACCGGGCTGCTGCATATCGATCCCGAACCGCACGATTTGCACCGGCACTTGAATACGTCGATGCGGCCGCTTAACCTGCTCGATGAACAGGTGCTGTGCCCTGGAGTTAGCGCGCTTGAGCGCATTAACGCGTCGCTGCGTTAGCGCGGCCCGCTTGCGGTTTGCTTCTTCGCATCGACTAGAACCTGCATGCGAAAAATCACCGTCGCGGTACTGGTGCGCGCGGCCTTTTCACAAAGCCAGCCTGCACCTCGCTACGCAGCGAGGGACTCTCAATAAGTGCAATGGCTAACGACTTCAGTCGAGTTGCTTCAGCGCGTTCGTTGATTCCAATTTTTATCCTCAGCAGCCCTTGAATCTCTTCAACATGATTGCAAACGTAGGCCCACCTGGCGGGCGCGCGGAAGTACGAATCATATTTTAGTAGTCTCACTTTGCGGTTCAGCTCTGCACTTTTTCTCGTGATCAATGACTCCGAATCGGGGGCGAGCTGTGCAGCCAATTGATAATCCTCGGCTGCTACTATTGAAGACAAGGCATCCCAAGCACATGCCTTTGCCAGCTCCGGTTGCCTTTTCAAAAGCTCTTGATAGAGTGAATAAGTCTCTGGTATAGCGTCCAGATATCCGTTGATCGCAGCGACATCTCTGAATCCAGATCTGTTCGAGTCGCCCCGAAGTAATGCCGCTGCCTTTTCGTCCCGCGTACCTTCCAAAACTGTAAGGGCCGGAGGATAGACTTTGCCCAGTTTCACCCAATCGTCCAGTGCATATGATCGCGGTACGCCGGACCACGCCGAGGGTCAGGAAAGCCGAGGGGCCGGTCCGGCAAACTGACAGTTGCCAACCTCTGCAGAGCTTATAAAGTTCCTGAATGTTCGATCGCCGGACCTGCCCGCATTTTTTTGTGGCCTTCAACAATCATCCGGGCTCGACCATGAGCTACGGCTGTGCGCGCGCATTGAATCGCCATCCATTTGCCTCTGGCCATGGTCTAGGATTACTACATTTATTACTCAAGTGCCTTTCATGCAACATGATGAAAATTTATTCTTACAAAACATATACTTGTGTCGCAAAATAGTGAAAGTAAATACGATTTCATGAATTACTCTTGCGCTAGTTTTCGTGGGGGTGTAGGTTTACTACATTGCCTGGATCCGCACTCGACCCAACCCACCCGAAAAAATTCAGACCACGACGGAGGCCTTTCACCCCATTCGCGCAACAGCTGCATAAATAAAATTACAATATTGGAGATCTGAATGACTACCAGCATCAAACCCGCCATGCGTTTCCTGAGCGCGGCCGTCGCGTTCGCCTGCGTTGCCGCCGCCCACGCCGCGCCGGATACCGCCGTCACGAACAAGCAGAATTTCACCACCGACGTTATCTACCAGGTCCTGACTGACCGTTTTGTCGACGGCGACAGCTCCAACAATGCCACCGGCGCCGCGTTCGACGCGGCCTGCTCGTCCGGCACCAAGGTCTATTGCGGCGGCGACTGGCAGGGCATCACCAACAAGATCAACGACAACTATCTGTCGGACATGGGCATCACCGCCATCTGGGTCTCGCCGCCGGTCGACAATATCGATGCGGTGATCACCTACGACAAGCCAAACACCGCTTACCATGGCTACTGGGCGCGCGACTTCAAGCGCACCAATGCCCATTACGGTCACTTTGTCGACTTCAGCAACATGGTCGCCGCGGCGCATGCCAAGAACATCAAGGTGATCATTGACTTCGCGCCGAATCACACGTCGCCTTCCAGCAGCGTCTCGACCTTCGGCGAGAACGGCGCATTGTTCAATGACGGCGTGGCGATGGCGACCTTCAACAACGATGTCAACAACACCTACAAATTTTTCCACCACAACGGCGGCATCGACGATTACAACGTCATCGAGAAAGTCATCTACAAGGGCCTGGGCGACCTGACCGACATCGACCAGAACAGCGGTGCAATCGACACCTACATGAAAGAAGCGATCAAGGCCTGGCTCGACCTGGGTATCGACGGCATCCGCTTCGACGCGATCAAGCACATGTCGTTCGGCTGGCAGAAGAACTTCATCGCCAACATCAATGCCTACAAGCCGGTCTATCCATTCGGCGAGTGGATGATGGGCGACTCCAACCCCGAGGCCCTCAATACCAATTTCGCCAACGAGAGCGGGATCAACGTGCTCGATTTCCGCTTCACCCGCAAGCTGCGCGACGTGCTCATGACCGGCACGGCAACCTGGGCCGATCTGGACGCCGTCATCAGCGCCACCGGCAACGACTACAAACGCGTGATCGACGAGGTGACCTTCCTCGATAACCACGACCTGGACCGTTTCCAGACCGCGAGCAACACCCATCGCAACCTGGAACAGGCGCTGGCGCTGACGCTGACCTCGCGCGGCGTGCCGTGCATCTACTACGGCACCGAGCAGTACATGACGGGCGGCTATGATGCCGGCACCAACCGCCAGCGCATCGGCACTTTCGACAAGACCACCAAGGCCTACCTGGTGACGAAAGACCTGGCGACGCTGCGCAAGACGAATCCGGCACTGGCCTACGGCACCACCCAGGAGCGCTGGATCAATAACAATGTCTACATCTACGAGCGCAAGTTCGGCACCAACGTGGTGCTGGTGGCGATCAACAAGGACCAGAGCAATTCGGTCAGCGTCAGCAACCTGTTGACGGCACTGCCGAACGGCAGCTACGCCGATGTGCTGGGTGCCAAACTGGACGGCAACGGCATTTCCGCCAACGGCGGCGCGGTGCCGACGTTTACCTTGCCGGCCGGCGCGGTCTCGGTCTGGCAATACACGGCGCCATCGAACAGCGCCGCCATCGGCCACGTCGGCCCGATGATGGGCAAGGCCGGCAACACGATCACGATTGATGGCCGCGGTTTCGGCGCCACCAAGGGGACCGTGTATTTCGGCACCACGGCGGTGACCGGCACCAACATCGTGTCGTGGGAAGACAGCAGTATCGTGGCCAAGGTGCCGGCCGTAACAGCGGGCAAGTACGGGGTCAAGGTCACCACCGCCGGCGCCGTCAACACCAACGTCTATCCAGACTACAAAGTGCTCACGGGCGACCAGGTGACCGTGCGCTTTGTGGTCAACGGCGCGACCACTGCGCCCGGCGAAAACGTTTACCTCGCTGGCAGTGTCGACGAGCTGGGCAAATGGGATACGACCAAGTTGATCGGGCCCTTGTTCAACCAGGTCGAGTATGCGTATCCGAACTGGTATGTCGATGTCAGCGTTCCTGCTGGAACGACCTTGCAGTATAAATTCGTGAAAGTGAACGGCAGCACGATCACCTGGAATCCGAACGCGAACCAAAGCGTGACGACCCCAGCGAGCGGAACCTATACGGCGACCAGCGGCTGGTAAGCGCAGCGTGAATCGCCGCGTGTGTCAGACACGCGCGGCGATTCACATCCAGTTACTGCGGTACCAACGCCTGCTGCACAGAATTGAAATACGTCGTGATGTTCTTCGCAAACACCAGTTCAATCTCGGTGTTGTCCGGCTCGGTCAACCCGTCCACCTTCTTGCCCACGAACGCAGCCGCCGGATATTGCGCCCGCAGGAAGCGGATCAGCACCTCCGGATCGCCGATCGCGAAGGTATCGAGCACGCTCATCGCCTTGTAAACCTGCACATCGGCGAAGCTTTGCGCGGCCACGTTCAAGTTCGGCCACTGCATCACGCCCTGCACCAGCACATAGCCTTGCACCTGGCGCTTGCCGGTATTCTGGTCGTGCATGGTGTCGGCAACGTCGAAGCCGGCGAAGGCGTCCGAGTTGAGGAACGGCCCGGCCGACTGCAGCGACACATCGTCCGTCATGTTCGAACTCACGCCGGACAGCAGATAGTAGCGCCACTGGTCTCCAGGGCTGCCGTACAGGTCGTCGTCGCCGGCCAGGTCGAACACAGTCTGGTCGTAGGTGGACGGCGGCTGCAGGTAGTAGCTGATCGTGCCATCCCCGGTCGGCACGTAGTCCGCCTGCAAGGTGCGGTACAGCTTGCCGTCGAAATACTGGATCGGGTTGCCGTTCACATCCTGGTAGACCACGGTGCCGGCCGTGATGGGCACGTTCACCGTCAAGCCATTCGGATCGAGATAGACGGTGTAGACGGTCGAGCCGCCCGGTTCGGTGACATCGGTCACCTTGATGGCGCCGGCCGGCGCAAAGGCCGACATCGGCACCGTGTTCTGCCTCGTGACCGACAGCATCAGCGCACTCAAGAGCTTGGCATTGGCCGTGTCGCCCCAGTGGACCAGCGATGCCTGGTTCTTGGCAATGTCGAACGGGATCACGTTGTTGACCAGCACCGGCAAGCCTTGCCCGGCGCCGCTGGTGGGGATCGCGCCTATCCTCAGGCCGGACGCGGTGGGCGCCACCAGCACCACATTCGCCTCCACATCGTTGTGCGGATTGCGCGGCGAGATGCTGATCGTGCCCGGCGGCTGGAACAGGAAGTCGGTGGCCGGGTTGGACACCGGCACCGCGAACACCGGCGTGATCTGCGGCACGGAAACGCTGGCCGTGGAGATCGGCGGCAGGAACCGTTCCGAATAAGTAACGCGGTAGAACAAGCGCCACGGTATCGATGTGTTGGCCTTCTTCGCGCTCAACAGCGCGCGCGCGTCCGGGTCGTTGCTGTTGTTGAGCCAGTTCAGGTCGATCACCGTGTTCCAGAAATCATCGGCGTTCTTCTGGCGCGGCTGCAGGTAGAAGGCGTACGAGCGGAAGCCCTTGGTCTTGCCGGGCCGGTCATACGGTTCCAGATTGCCGCTCAGGCCGTTGGCATTGCCGGTGGTATAGGACGGCAACGGCTGCTGAAAGTTGAAGGTGGAATCGATATTGTCGGACACCGGCAGCCCCGCGCCCGACTTCACCGATGGCACGATGTTGTACACCAGGCCGTCGGAACCGATCACCAGGTTCAGGCCGCTCTGGTTGGCCGGGTTGAAGGTGGAGTTGAAGTTCATCACGAAGTGCGCGTCGTTGTTGGCCGCGTAGCGCATCTGGGTATCGTTCTCGATGCCGTCGAACGAGGCGGTGACGTCGAACTGGATGTTGCCGGTATAGGTGACCTGGAATTTCCTGGTGTGGCTTTGCGCCCATTCGTAGCCGCCGGACAGGCCCAGCACTTGCGATCCGCCGGCGCTGACCTTGGCATTGAAGTCGAGCTTGATGTTGAGCGACGAGCTCAGCGTGGTGGTGAGCACCTCTTCATAGCTGGTGGTATAGGTGTGCTTGACCTCCTGCGTGCCGCCGCGCGCGGTCCACACATATTCATTGTAGAAGTCCAGCCCCGGCGTCAAGCCAAAGTCGGGCAACGATCCCTGGCTATTGTAGGTCGATTGATAGCGCGCCATGGCGGTGAAGGCTTGCTGGTCGATCTCTTTCTTGAGCTGATAGGCTTCCACCACCCGCATGTAGCTGGCGTTGTGGCCCACTTCGCCGGTGGAAGAATTGCCATCGTAGACAGGCGCCAGCTGGCCGGTGGTGGTCTGCCACGTGGTAGCGCCGGACGCCAGCCGGGCAGGGTTGTACTGATAGCCGATCATGCCGTCCAGCACACCCGGGCGCAGGTATTTGCTGCTCATGCGGAACGACACGATGTTCAGGTCGCGTGGAATCTGCGCATTCGGTATGCGGATAAAGCCGAACGTCGTATTGGTCTGTAGCAGGATCTGCTGGTAGACGTCGAGCGTGGTGGACGTCACGAACGCCTGGCCGTACGGCGACGGCATGAACATGCGCTGGCCGAAGCGTTCTTCCGTGACCGTGGTCTTGGGCAGCGCGCCTGGCGGGTTGGACGTGGTGAACCCGCCCAGTTGCGGATTGGGCAGGATCGGCGTCTTGGACGCTGGCGTGCCCACGGTGTTGCTGGCCACGCTCAACGAGTTCAGATTGGCCATGAAGCCGTCGCCGGTGTAGGGCAGCATCGAGCCTTGCAGGCGCACCGTGTATTTGTGGCTTTCGTCCAGCTTTTCGCTGGCGGTCTGCTGTGTGGTGTTGCCGGTGCCGCTGCCGCCGCTGATCGACAGGCCGGCCGAGATGGCCACGCTCACCGTCATTTTCTCGCCCTTCAGCCCGAAGCCGAGTGCCGCCAGCACCGGTCCGATGCCGATCTGGAATTGCATGTTGCCGCTGCCACCCTTGGGCGGCGTTTCTTTGCTTTCCTTTTGAAGCGTGCCGTCCGAGTTGAAGGTCTTGGTGACGATTTCGCTCGGGCTGGTTTCCTTGGTCGAGGTTTGGCTATCTGACGGCTTGCCGGTGGTGGTGGTTTCGCCTTTCGTCGAAGGCGCCGAGATGCTGGCCGGATCGTAGTTGCCCGACGCGCCGCCGCTGCCCTTGTTGGACGTGGCGCCATCGTCGCTGGTCTGATACTTGTAGGCCAGCGAAATGGGCGCGTTGAAGCTGACGCTGGTCGCGTTCGCGTACGATGGCTTGTTGGTCAGGTTGGCCATCGGCGCCGGCGGCGCGCCCTCGATGTAGCCGATCACCTGCACATCGCCCTGTTCCTGCGACACCCAGACCAGCGCCAGATCGCCCACCTTCTTGCCGGCATACAGCGTCAGCACATGGTTGCGCACGAACACATAGGCTTCCTTGAGCACGCCGGCCAGCGCGCCGGTGGTGGAATTGACCGTCACCGAATACGTGGTCAGGCTGGGCGGCGTGTCGCACACGGTCAGCGCTACGCCGGGCGGCGTGTACAGATTGGGCGATACCAGCGGGCCGCAGCGGCCGATCGCCGGGCAGCCCTGCAGGTCGAGCGAGGCCTTGCCCAGGTCGATGCCGAAGCTGGCCTGGTTCTTGACCTGCAGGTTGACGATGTATTTCGCCATCGGCAGCAGCGGCACGCCGACGCCGGGCGCATCGACCGCGAACGACCCTGGCAAATACAGCGTCAGGAACGGTTCGTTGCTGGCGATCAGTTGCCCGAACATGTCGCTGATCACCTGGTAGGCCTGGCGCGCCATGCTCCACAGGCTGATCTCCTGGATGCGGTAGCTGCTGCCGGCGTTGAAGCTGAGCACGTTCGGTGCGGGCGCGCCCGGCGCCGCGCTGGACAAATGCTTGAGCTTGACCGCGCTGCCGTTGACATACAACGCGATGCCTTCGATCTCGCGATGCGGCAACGGCGCCAGCACGGCCTGGGTGCCGCTGCTGGAGGCGGCAAAGCTGCCGCTGTCGACCTGGTTGCTGACCACGCCGTTGGCATCGTAGGCGGCCTTCCAGCAGCCGACCAGGCCTGCGCCTTTCAGATCGGTATAGCTGGCCAGTTCGATCGGCACGAAGCCGTGGCTGGTGCGGATGCCGCTGCTGCGAAATGCGCTGGCGAACAGATAGACGTCGCGGATATTGCCGGGCGTGCCAGGCGCGCCAAACGGGATGGCGCCGCCGTTGTCGTCGAAGGCGCCACCGATCACCAGATTGCCGGCGCCGGTATTGTTGACCAGCAGTCCGGCATCTTTGGCCGAGATCAGGTTGCTGGCCACGCTGGACCAGCTGCTGAAATCGCCATCGGTTTGCATCTTGCGCACGGCGACGGAAATGATGTAGCCCGTGTCCCCGCTTGACGCCGACAGCGATTGGGCAAACGCCGCCAGCTGGCTGGCGCCGCCGTCGTTGTTGGTCGGGATGGCGATGGTCTTGCTGTCGCTGCCGATCTGGACCGAGCTTGGTCCGTGCGGCATGACGCTGGTGTCGAACGGCGGCGTGTACGGGTCGCTGTCGGCATCGGCCTTGCCCATCGGGGTCTTGGTGTGCTTGGTGATCAAGACCTGGTAGAACGCGCCCGGATCGAGCGCCGGGCCGGTGAAGCTGCCGCCGGTAGCGTCGGCGTTCATCACGTCCAGCACCACGTGGTTGCCGGCGTCGAGCGTGACGCGGAACGACGCCTGCGTCTGCGCGGCGGGGATCGCCGAGCCGGTGCCCTTGTAGAGCAGCCCCTGTGGCTTGCCGAGCGCGCTGGCGGCCACCGTCATGGCGATCGTGAAATCGCGATCGACATTGAAGCTGCTGCCGTTGGCGACCACGAACGGCGCGCCGGTGCACACCATCACATAGGGCTGGGTAAAGGCGAGGCAGACGTGGCGCCAGCCGGTGGTCAGCGTGCCGGGCGTGGTGTCGGCCTGCATCACCGTGTCGTTGACGGCCACGTTGATCTGCGACGTATTCGGGAACGTGATGTCGGCCGATGAAATCAAGGGATTGTTGGCGCTGTAGGTGAACACGGACTGCGGCCACACCGGCGTGACTGGCATCGAATGCCAGAATTCCACGCTGAAGTCGCCCTGCGCGGTGATCAGGCTGGCGATGGCGTCGTCGTGCGACGTGACCGGCGTGTTCCAGGCCGCCGAGAAGCTCTCGACCGGGGTCGCGGTTTCCTTGACCGCGGCGGTGAAGGCGCTATAGCCGCCGGTCTCGAACGTCAGCGGCGCGTAGGCCGGCAGGAAGGTGAAGCTGCCAGCCTGGGTAAACGCGGGCAGCAGCTTGGGCAGGTCGGCCACGATCTGGTTGGCGCTGGACCCGGGGCTGTAGATGATGTCGAACAGCGTGGGATTGCCGGCGCTGTCGGTGGCGGCGAACTGGAATACGCCATCGCCGTTGCGGATCACGTTGGCAGGCTGCTGCGCCAGGCCGTAGACCAGGCCGAACTGGGTTTCCACCGTGTTGAGCGACGTGGCCGACCACATCGACGCCGGATTGATGCCCAGCGGCGTGGCGGCGCCCGCCGTCGTGCCATCGGTGACGATATAGGTGGTGCCGCCCATGTCGAACACGGCCAGCTGCTGCTGTCCGACCGCCGGGGTGGATGCATAGACCGTGTACGACTTTTGCACGGCGACATAGGTACTGCCGGACTTGACGAAGGTGTACAGCACGTTCTTGTAGGTGAAGAATTCGGCCCCGCCCGATTCGCCCGTGCCAGGGTAGACATTGAGCACGGTGGCGCCCGCCGTCACCTTGCCGACCGGCGCCACCGTGCCCGCGAAATTGCCGGGCGCTGGCGCCACCGGCACCAGCGTAAACAGCAGGCTCGAGTCCAGCTTGAACGTTAGCGCAGGCTGGGCAATCATGTAGCTCTTGGTGCCGGTGATGGTTTGCAGATTGCGCTGGCTGTCTTCCACGTAGGCATAGATCTGCCCGTTGAGCGTGAAGGTGGAATTGGCGATCGGCACGCCAGCTAGCACGGTCAGATCGGTTTGCAGCGGCGAGCGGTTGTCGTTGCCGATAATGGTGTGCGGGATCTGGTTGGTGTCGATCAGGTAGTTGGCGCCGTTGATGCTGAACATCATCGGATTGGCGATCAGCGGGTAGGGGCGCCGGTTGTTGTCCGTCACCACCAGGTTGGCGATGTCCAGCGTGAAGGTGATGCCGCCGATGGTGAAGGTCGGCACCTGGTTGATGGTGAACTGGCCGACCACGGACGCGGCGTTGTAGATGTCGGCATCGGCAAAGATGAACTTGCCCGTGGTCGTGTCGAAGGGATTACTCAGCGTGAAGGCGGAATTGCTGATGGCGATTGCCGCTTGCCCCTGGCCGCGCAGGGTGCCGGTGGTGGTGCTGGCATAACTGATCGCGAAGATTTCGTCGCCCACCGAAATCAGGTCGGTGCTGGGCAGGACCGGGAAGCTGGCGCGTATGCTTTGCGGCAGGTCGTCATCGTCCAGGTGCAGCGTGTAGGTGATGGCGGGGTCGCTCAGTTTGAACGTGGTCAGCCCGGTGAACGAGAACGGTGGCTTGCCGGCGCCGATCACCTTGCAGGCGCTGTAGTCCTTGCCCACCGCGCCGGGCGTGATGGTGTACAGCGCGCCGTTGATTTCGAAGCTGTCGAGGTTGACGGGCACCGCTGCGCCGCCGCCGGCCACGGGTTCGACCTGGTCGATCAGCACGCTGAAGCTGTCGGCGCCGACCGTCGCCACGCCGGCGTTGACGTTGGCGCCCGCAATCACCGGGAACACCACTTGCACGGCGTTGTAATGGATCAGGTAGGTGTTGCCGTCGGCCGGCGTGAAGGCATAGCGCGTGGTTTCCGGCAGCGCCTGCATGGCCTCTACCTTGTTGTCGGCGATGTCGACGTAGAACGTGATGCCGGTCAGCGCGTCGGTGAAGAACTGGCTGCGGTAAGGGAAGCTGGCCGTGACCGGGTTGTCGCCGCTGCTGTCGAAGCTGAAGCTGGCGCCGGCCACCGTGTCGTTAAAACTCAACACGCTGCCGGCGATGGTGGCGGCGAAGGTATTGGGGCTATGGCGGTCATCCGTCACGCCAGCCACGCCAACCGTGTAGGTCACCGCGCCGCCGGGATAGTTCACTTTCAACTCCTTGGCGGCGCTCTTGTAGTTCAAGCCGGCCGGTTTGGTGGTGGCCGTGGTGGCGCCCAGCGCATAGCTCAGGGTCGCGCCCTGGTAGAGCAGCGTGACTGTCGTGCCGGCCAGTTTGGCCTGGTTGGTGGCCTTGGCGACGTTGACCGCGTTAACGGCATACACCACCTTGCCGTCCGGTGAAAACACATCGTCTTCGGACACCACATAGCCTTTGACGGCCTTGCCCTTGCCGGACTTGTCCAGGTTGACCTGAAAGGCCAGGTCGGACAGGGGAGCCGCTTGCGGCACGATGAAGCGCCCGGCCATCATCGGCCAGTACGGGCCGCTGGCGTTGGCGTAGGCCACTGACAGATTGACGTTGTAGGTCGTCGCGCCGGCCATGAAGCTGTTGTTCTGCACCGGCCAGACATTGGCCGGCGCCAGGTTGTCGACTGCCACCGTCACCGCGGTCATCACCGGCACCAGCGCGGTGAAACTGCCGCCGGCGAGCGGCAGCGGATAGACGACATTATTCGAATCGATGAAGACCACCTGCATGCCCTGGCGCACGCAGGTGTAGACGATGGCGCTGACGGGATCGGTGAACGAGCCCCCGGTCAGCGCACCGGCCGCCGCGTGCAGCGAAGCGACCGCGGTGGCGGCGCCATAGGTCAGCGCGTTAACCGTCACCGCGCTGCCGGCCACCGTCAGCGTGTAGACCAGCGGAATGGTGAAGCTGCCGCCGCTGATCGGGAACACGCTGCTGATGTCGCCCTTGGCCGTGCCGAAGTCCGCCACGGCGATGTTGACATAATATGTCGGACCGGCCGGCACCGAGAAATACGCGCCCTGGCCGAGGTTGCTGTAGACCTCGTAGCTGTTGCCTTCGCTGACGGCGGTGTTGGCGCTCAGCGTATACAGCTTGCCGGTATTGCTGTCGGTGAACTGGCCGTCGGCAATGGGGAAGTAATGCACGCCGTCGAACGCTGCCATGTCGGCGGCGCGGCCGAAGAACAGCGTCTTGGCGCCGAACGGCACCTGGGTCGGGGCCAGCAGGCCGCTGTTGACGAGGAAGGTTTTGGCGCCGCCCACGGTGATGGCGGCCGCGTCGTTGCGCAACTGGTAGGTGAGGGCGCCGGCCTTGAACTGCGGCGGCGCGTTGGCGGCGGGCGTGGTGATCAACGCATATTGGGCGCCGTCCCAGGCGGCGTTCTGCTTGACCATATAAGTCTGCGCGCCGTCGGTGAACTGGAATGCGGCCACCGCCAGCGGCTTGGGCAGGCTGACCGTGCCGTCGCGCCCGATCACATAGCTGACCGTCTCGTCGACGAAGGTGCGGTATTCCAGGATCGGGTAGGTGATGCCGTCGCCCACCACGCTGGGGCCGTCGATACGGTAGACGATGTTGCCGATGGTGACCGTATCGGCATTGGCCTCGGTGGTGACGGTGAAACTGTTGTTGGCGGTGCTGATGGTATAGGTGAAGCCGGAGGTGGTCAGCGGATAGGCATTGCCGTTGCCGATGATCTGCCCATTGAGGGTGTCGAGCAGGTACAAGTAGTCCTCGATGGCGACCACATTGCCCTGGCTGATGTTGAACTGGCCGGCCAGCGTCGCACCGGTCAGCGAGCCGCCTTTCAGCGCGATCGTGTACTGCACGCCGTCCAGTTCGAACTGGCTGTTGTTCGACCTCATCTTGACGGTATTGCCGCCGCCGCTGACGGTGTAGGGCTGGCGGTTGGTGTCGATGATGTACACCGCGCCGTTGAGCGAGAACTGGTACGGCCGGATCGGCAAGGTCTGGCCGGCGCCGGTGACGCTGACCCAGGCCCCGCTGGCCGACAGGTCGAAGGTGTAGAAGTCGTTACCGAAGGTGAACATCTTCGGGGCCGTCATCAGGGCATAGCTGGCCGGGCTGCCGTTGGTCGAGGCGGCGTACGGATACATCGGGCTGGCGTTGATCTGGTAGACGCCATTGTCAAAGCCGATCACGTAGCCGTAGGCCGAATTGGAGGCAAAGGTGACCCCGGTGCGCAGCGGCACCGTGATGCTGGCAGCGCCGGCCGTGACGGTGACGGTGCCGTGCACCGGATCGTAGCTGTATACGCGTCCGGCCACCCCCAGCACGATGCCGTTCAGGCCGCCCGGCGCATTGAACACGTCGACCGTGGTCACCGATCCGCCCGCCGGCAGCCCGCCGCCGGTCATCGAGAACTGGCTGAGCGCGATCGGCGACGGGGCTTCATTGCCCAGCGGCGCGTCGAGCGCGGCGCAGGTGACGGTATACACGCCGCCCAGCATTGGATTGAAGGTGAACAGGGTGCGGTTCACCTTGACCTTGGTATTGCCCGGCTCGAACAGATAGCTCTTGCCGCCGACCACCAGCGTATAGCGCGAAGTGACGCCGTCGCTCAGCGTGGTGCTCAGGTTGACGACGTAGCTGTTGCCATTGAGGGTGAATTTCGGCGTCGACACCACGACCCAGATTGGATGGTCCGGATCGGTGCTGTCGACGAAGTACTGGCCGCCGCCGGCGCCGGCGCTCTTGCCGGTCGAATCCATCACCGTGGCGGTCACCGCGTTGAAGGTGTAGAAGATGCTGTCGTCGCCCTTCATCGTGGTGCCGGGCGTGGGATTGCCGGCGATCTGGGGCGGGATCGCGCCTGCGCCCTGGAAGGCCCAGGTGAACGGCGTGCCCAGCAGCGCGCCCTGGCCATTGCCGCCGTAGATGCCGGTGGTGATCGTCTGCGGCGCGGTGGGGCGGGGCAGGTAGCTGCTCTTGTCGCCCGATTGCAGCAGCAGCACCGGCACCTGCTTGTCCAGTCCGTGCGACAGCGAACCGTAGAAAGCGACCGGCTTGCCCTTCTTGGGATCGATCGGCAGGATGGTGGTGGGGCCGGCGATAGGGTAGCTCAGATTGGCCGCGTAGATTTGCGAAATCAGCAGCGGCTGCTTGCCCGCGCCCATCACGTTCAGGCTGTAGCCGTTAAAGCCCGGCATGCCGGAGATCGGCGTGGCCGGCACCGGCCCCGCCACCGCCTGGATCGGCAAATAGGCTGGCGGCTGGCCGGGCGACGCAGGACCGAACACGGCATACACCAGGTTGGACAGCTTGTTGATCTGCGCGGCCAGGTCTTGCGGGTTGACGTTGTTGGGCGTGCCACCCACGGCCGGCGTGGCGGCCGGATTGGGCGGCGCGGCCAGCGTGACGCGCAGCGTGAAGGTATTCGTTTCCAGGATCGCGTTGGCGCGCGAATAGAGCACGTAGGTGTAGAGCTCGTTGTAGTTGCCGTCCGCGTCGACATAGTACTTGGCGACCTTGTTGCCGGTGCCGCTGCCGTCGTCGACCAGGCACATGGCGTAGCCCTGGTCGATCAGCTCGAACCAGGCGTTGTCCAGCGTGTAGTAATGGTCGCGCGAGAACAGGAAGAAGTCGTACTTGCCGGCCAGGCCGTTGAGCGGGAAACTGGTGCCGCCCACCGGATTGCTGCCGATCGACACGACATCGCGGTCGGCCTTCTTGTTGACGAATACCGAGCCGGTCACGCCGTTTTGCAAATGCAGGTTGACCGAGACCACCGAGCTGAAGGTGTCCATCACGCCGACCGCTTGCGGGCGCACCTGGTTCTCGAAGTTCAGCAGAAGCGAGCGGGTCCGGTTGGCAAAGGTGGGATCGGCCACGGCCGGCGGCACGTTCGGGATGTAGTTGGGCAGGCCGGGCGCGGTCGCGCCGTCGTAGATCAGGCTCCAGTACTGGCGCGGCAGGCTCAGGTCGGTGTTGTAGACGGCGACTTCGTAGCCGTACAGGTCGGCCACCTGGTCCAGCAGCGGCACCTGGCTGGGGAGCACGTCGTTGACGTCGAAATGGTCGGGGCTGGAGAAGTTGTAGCCGGTGCTGCCCAGGTAGCCGTTGATGAACACGATGCCCTTGTTGGTGAGCTCGGGATCATAGGCCAGCAGGTCGGCTTGCTCGTTGTTGTCGTAGTCGAACAGGACGGAAACCAGCATGTTGGCCACCGACGAGACAGTGGAAATGAGCTGCCCGCCGGCCTGGTCGTTCGACAGCGAGGTCGATAGTCCCGATTCCTCGATGTTGTAGACCGCGCCGGAGATCGACACAAAGCTGTGCAGCGACAGTCCCTTGGTCTTTTGCCCCCACCAGTTTTGCACCGGCCGGTTGTGCGACGAGTAGATGATGTTGGTGCGGTCCATGTACCAGCCGTCGGGCAGTTCCTGCTGGGCGCAAATATTATGCGGCGCCGTGCGGCCCTCCTGCAGATGGTCGCTGCGCCAGCAGATGCCTTCCTGGATCTGCCCGTTGGTCAGCGCGAGCACCTGCTGCTTGGGGCTGAGCGGATATTTGTGCGACAGGTCGTTGGGCGTGAACAGCACGGCCAGCGGGTCGAACACAAAATGCAGTTTTTGCAGCGACAGGATGGGCTTGCCGTCGCCGTCCAGGTTCAAGCCGTTCGGATAGCTGACGCCATTGACCGTGGCGCCGGGCGCGGCCACCACTTCGCCATAGATGAAGGTCCAGAACTGCTCGCTGAGGAAATTGGCGATGTCGGCCACGAAGCCCTTGGCCGCATCGAGCTCCGGAATCGGCACGAAGATGGTCTGGGCCAGGAAGGTGGCGCCGGAGATATCGGTGAAGTCCAGGTTGTCGAGCGAGTCGACCATGGTGGTTGGCGTATAGCTGTCGCCAAAGAACTGCATCCCGCTGCGCTTGAAGCGCGCGCCGTGGGCCAGCACCAGGTGGCCGTCCGAGGCCGGCACGAAGGTGTCGATCAGCAGGCCGGAGCTGCAGCCGATGCCGCCCACCAGCGCCAGCGCGTCGCTGCCGGTCACCGCGCGCACCAGGTACACCAGATTGTTGTACGGGATGACCTTGTACTGCGGCGTGGGCAGCTGGCCGTCCGCGCCGACCGGCATGAAGAAGCCGTTGGTATCGGTCAGGCCAAGGGTGGAGACGTCGACCAGCGTGGTGCTGGCCTGGCCCACGACCTGGATTTCGGTCGGGAAGTCCAGCACCTGGTCGCCACTCAAAGGCAGCTGGATGTCGCCCGCGCTGGCATCGATGGCGAAGCTGGAAAACACCGGCGTGTCGTTCAGGTTGCCGGCGGCAATGACGTACGGGACGTTGGCGACGCTGATGGTCTGCACGGCCAGATACTGGCGCACCGAAAAACTGTTGGCCAGGTTGTACATATGGGCCGGCAGGCGGGTATCGACCGTGAACGCGTCATCGAGCCGCATCGGCACCAGGTCGCCGCCGCCAAAGGCGAGGAACAGGTGGGTGTTTGCTGGCCGCGTGACCACCATCAGGGTGCAGGTGGCGTTCCAGTTGTGGCGGCGGCAGGCGAACGTAATCGGGCGCAGGTCGACCGACTCGAACCCCGATGGCGCGGCCACCGCGCGATAGGGCAGGTTGGTGCAGACATAGGTTTGCGCGCCGCCGATGCCGTTGTCGCTGATGAGGGAATGAAAGGTCAGGCTGTCGAAACGCGCGCTCACGTCGGCCAGCGACCACATGTAGCCGAGCGCGAAATCGTCGGTCCTGGCGATGACGTTGCCGTAGGGTTGCTTGGTGTCCGGTTTGGCCAGGTGGCCGAACTGGTCGTACGCCAGAGACGGCACGATGATCGACATGTTGTAGGCCTTGCGCCGATGCACGAATACGACCCGCACGTAATACGGATCGTAGGTGACGTGCTCGGTCGGGTTCGGCAAACGGTCGGGAATGTCCAGGTCATTTTTCACCAGCTCGATCAAGTAGCATTCGCCGGTGCGCGAGTCGTACACCGAAAAGCCATACACCAGCTGCGGCTTGTTGCGCTGGAATGAGAGCGGCTGATTGACGAGTGCCGCTGGCTCGGAAAGGATTTGGAATTGCGGTCCGCTCTGCTTGACCGATGCCAGGCGCGCCGCCGATTTCTGCGCCTGCAGGTCGTCTTGCCGCAGTTCCGCGTCCAGGCTGGCCGGCTGGCTGTCGGCCAACGAACTGATGTTGCGCAGCATGGTGCCGCGCACCGGGCTGGCCACGGCGCCGCTGACGGAAGGCGTAGCGGCTTCCTCGAACGTAACGGCGGGCGCGAAGTCGACGCCATAGGTGTAGGGATTTTGGCGGAGGGCGGCGCCGGGCAGCACCACCTGCTGCTCTTGCGGCACGCCGATGCCGGGCTGCGGCGCTTCCGGCAGCGTGACGTTCAACAGCGCGAGGATGCCGCCGGCCAGCTGCTGCAGACGGTTGTGGTCGATCACCTGGCCGCGCACGTCGAGCGGGAAGCCGACGATAGGCCAGACCACCATGCCGTCGGTATCGATATACATCTGCATCGGCTCTTGCGCCTTGCGCATGGCGGCGCCGATGGCGGCGGTGTCGGCCTGGGCGGCGGCGATGCGCTGGTCTTCGGCCGCGCCGGTGTAGTCGATGTCGACGTAGGGATTGTGGCGGTTGGCGAACTGCCAGAAGCGCGAATCGGGCCAGAAGTTGGGCGGGTAGGGACGCTGCGTGGGATCGTCGCTCAGGTCGGCCAGCGTGATCACGCTCAGCATGTAGCGCTTGCCGCCGATGAGCACGCTGTCGGTTTCCGGGATGAAGACGAATTTGCTCGCAGTGCCGACCTGGACCTGGCGCACCAGTCCCAGCACGAACTGGGTCGGTGCGAAGGCCTTGGAGGACAGGTCGTCCGGCGTGGAATTGATGGCGATGCCGGCGATATAAACAGTGGCCGTCGTGGCCGCGCTGCCGGAGATGGCCGCGCCGGTATCGACATTGATATTGGTGAAGATGAACAGCGAGCTGTCGGTGATCTTCAGCGCGTAGGCGGGCAGGCCGCTGCTGGCCGCGCCCAGCGCCATGCTGCCGTCGAAAGACGCGTTTGTCAGCGCGCCGGGCGAGACCGGCAGGAACACCGGAACCGACCATACCGTCAGCGTGCTTGCGCCGCCGATGAAGCTGCCGAAATACAGGTCGCCCGCGTGCGGCCGGGAATCATCGTCGGGCTTGGGCGACGGCACTTCCAGGCCGGAAGCGACGACGACCTGGCCGGCATCGAGAATATCGATCAGCGCTTGTTTGGGGCCATAGGTGAAGCCGACCGCATAGGTCTCGCCCTGCACGACGCCATTGCTGCCGGCGGCCGGCGCAGGCAGCGTCAGCGACAGCAGCGGATACAGGCGCGCCGAGGCCAGGCCCGGCGCGTGGATGAAGGCGCCGACGTAGCGGTGCCGGGGGGCGGGATGGTTGAGCTTGAGCGGCGCTGTCCACGTTGTGCCATCCTGCGCGCGCACCGCGACTGCGTTTCCCTGCAGGCTGACGACATAGCGCACGCCGGCCTTGAACTTGAGCGCCGTGTCGGCGAGGAGCAGGTCGAACGGCTGCAGCGCGGGCTTGTCGCGATGGGCGTTGCACAGGTTGAGAATGCTGCCGCTGGCGTTGGCCTTGAACAGGCCGCCGTCGCCGAGCGCCTGGCCGAAGAAGGCGGTGTTGCTGGGAATGCTGGTAATGCCTGTGCCGGCGAGCGCTTCGATCGGGATGAAGGCGTCCAGCTCCAGCTGGATCGAGGAGGGCGTGGCAGGCGTGGTGGACGGGGTGTTGGCGCCCTGGCCGACGGGCAGCAGGATGCGCTCTGCAGCCAGATGCGAAATGACGCCGACCGGGATGTGCGTGGCGCTCGCGAGGCGCCGGTCCAGCGGGCCATGGGGTGGCGCGGGCGGCGCCGGTGGCGGAGCGACGCCGGGGGTGGTGGTGACGGTGGCGCTGACGGGAACGGTCAGCTGGTCTGTCATGCCGGCCACGGGTTTGGAACTCATGGTGAAATCGAGCGCGGCACTCATCACGCTCAAGCCGGCGGGCACGCCAGCCACCGACCACGCGCGGGCGGTCTCGATCATTTGCAGCAGCTTGTCGGGCGAGAGGATGTAGCTGGCGGCGGCGAACTTGGCCAGCACGATGGGCAGGTTGCCGCCATTCAGAAATGGCGCCGAGGGATCGTAGACCAGGTCCGGCGCCAGCGCGTCGGTGATGGCGGCGATGTCGAAACTCGTATTCTGGTCCTGGTAATCGAAGATCGGGAAGCCCTGGCTGGTGGTCCAGCCGTTGTCGCGATAAAAGCCCAGGATGCGCTGTTTGGCGAACACCGCCAGCGGCTGGCGCGCCGTGCACGTCAATTCCGTCACGCCCATCACCACGCCGCCCGCCACCGGGCTGACGGTATACGCAGTGGTGTCGGCGAAATTGGTGGTGATGAAGTTATGCGATTGCATGGCCAGCGTGCTGCTGCTCTTTTCCTTCAAGGCGCTCGCCCTGGCGGCATCGAAGCCCGGGCCTTTGGCGAACACGGCGGTCTGGCCGTATTCGATAGTGGCGCTCGCCAGTTTGCCCTTTTCCGTGCGGGTTCCGGCGAAGCGGTTGACGGCAAAGCGCCCCGGGTTTGCCTGATCGACGACATAGGCGACAGGCAGCACGAACGTGGTGGCGCCGATCGCGTTGTGGGTGGTGATGTCATACACCAGCGAAGTTGCCAGCGGTACGATGGCCGGGCTTTCGTCATACACCTGGACGTTATGGACCTGTGTGAATTCGCCCAACGGAACCACTTGCGCGATCGCCGATCCCAGCAGGATGCGGCGCAAGCCGGTGGCCGGGTCATAGCCGGTCAGCTTGCTGCCGAGCTGGTCCTGCAGGGCGGGCACCAGATTGACCTTGCCGGGCACGTAGCAATGGGTCGCGTGCGAAAAAATATCGCTGGCGGCCAGGTCCTGGTACAGGGCGAGGATGCCTTCGTCGCTGCGCGGGTAGCGCGTGAGGCTGTCGCCACTCAACGGCGCGTCGGAATCGAGGTCGGGCGCAAGCGACAGAAAATATTCTTCACGCTGATACATGATCACGAACAGGCGTGTCGCGCCGAGCCGGCGGTAGGGATCGACCTCGGCGCCCGCGAGGTAGATATTGAATCCGCGCTGCGTGTTGGAGGCATCGAAATAGGACTGCCCCAGCCAGCTCAGTGCGCTGTAGAGCCACGCGGGCGCCCACGCGCGCGCAACGGGCACGAAGCCTCGTCCCTGCGCACGCAGGGCGGCCTGATTGAGGGAAGTGGCGGCACGCTTTTCGATGGCCACGACGAGCTTGACTGCGTCCTGCTGCGTTTTATCCGACATGACTTCTCCCTGGAGGAATTTGGTGACATGTTAAATACGGTGTTTCTTAACAATTGGCTCCGATATTCCCACGAAAAATAAGGTCAAAAAGTCACGTAAAGTCACACGTGGTAAAGATACAAATGGCGTGGAGCAGCTTGAATTTCCTAATGGAATGCCTGTCGCGTCGCCACGGCGGAGGATGTAGGCGTTCGCTGAAATTCGCGGTGAAATAAATCGTGCCGCACCGCAAAGATTGGATGAAATGGAGGACTTATTTTTGGTCGCCTGCGGTGTGTTTGGTTGGTGGATTTTTCAGCGCCGGGTCCGGATTCGGCGCCTGTGCCGCCAAAGTCGGCGTGATATTGATGATCGTGAATTTCAACAAATTGTTCGCAGGCATGCCTATAATCTGACGCACCTTTTCTTCTGGAGGCGACCCTGATGAACCGCAGTCAATACACGCACCTGCTCGCGACCATGGCGCTCACCGCGCCGCTTCTTGCCGGCGCGGCGCCAGTGGAGCACTACAACGAGGGCAACCCGCCCAGCCGGCCGTTCTCGCTGGCCGTGCGCGCCGGCGATTACGTGCATCTGGCGGGGCAGATGGGCACCGATGAAAAAGGCCTGGTGGCGGGCGGCTTCGAGGCCCAGGCGCGCAAGGCGATGGACAATATCGCCGCCATCCTGAAGGGCATGAAGCTGTCGATGGACGACGTCGTCAAATGCACAGTCATGATCCAGGACATGAGCAAGTGGGGCGATTTCAACCAGATCTACAACGGCTACTTCAAACCGGGCCAGCTGCCCGCACGCAGCGCCTTCGGCGTCAGCGCACTGGCGCTGGGCGGCGAGATCGAAGTCGAATGCCTCGCCTACGCGCCGCGGCCGGCCAAGCGGGGTGTGCGTTGACGGCGCGCCGCGGCTTCCTGCTGCAGGCGGCAACGCTTGGCCTTGGTGCGACCGGTCTCGGTTTGCCGGCGCTGGCGCAGTCCGGCGATACGCGCTCGCGGCACCGGCTCATCATCGATGCGCTCGGTGGTATCGACAACCCCAACCGCCCCGACGCGGAGAACGATACGCCGGACACGATCGGCATCGATGCCCGTTCACTGGCCGACGCCAAGTCCGCTGGCCTGAGCGCCTTCAACATGACCATCGGCTACGTGTTCGGCAAAGATGATCCATACGAGCGCAGCGTGCGTGAAGTGGCGGCGTGGGACGCATTCATCCGTCGCCACGACCGGGCGCTGCTGAAAGTGCAGCAGGCCGCCGATATCCGCCGCGCGCACGAGCAGGGCCGCACCGGCGTCATCCTGGGCTTTCAGAACGCCGCCATGATGGGTAGTGATGCGCGCCGCGTGGAGACCTTCGCCAACCTGGGCGTGAAGGTCATCCAGCTTACCTACAACGGCCCCAACCAGCTTGGCGACGGCGCCACCGCGCCGGCCAATCGCGGCCTGACTCCGTTCGGGCGCGAGGTGGTGCAGGCTTTGAACCGCAACCGCGTGATGGTGGACCTGAGCCATAGCGGCGAACAAATCTGCCTCGATGCGGCGACCGCGTCCAGCGCGCCGATCGCCATTACTCACACCGGCTGCCGCGCGCTGGTCGACCTGCCGCGTAACAAGAGCGACCGTGAATTGCGCCTGGTGGCCGAGAAGGGCGGCTTCGTCGGCATCTACTTCATGCCTTTCCTCGCCAGCGGCAGGCAGCCGATGGCGGCCGACCTGGTGGCGCATATCGAGCATGCCGTCAATGTTTGCGGCGAGGACCACGTGGGCCTCGGCACCGACGGCAGCGTGTGCGCCGTCGACAACATGCCGGACTATATGCGGGCGCTGGAGAAGGACGTCAAGGAGCGCCGCGCGGCCGGTATTTCGGCGCCGGGCGAACGGGCCGATATCGTGACGTTCCTGCCGGACCTGCAGGGCCCGGACAAATTCCACAAGCTGGCCGACCTGCTGGCAAAGCGCGGCCACAGCGCCAGCCGCATTGACAAGATCCTGGGACTTAATTTCCTGCGCTGCGCGGGCAATGTCTGGGGCTGATGCAGCACATTGAACCGAGAGCAAACATGTCCTTGAAATTGCGTCATCCGATCCTTGCGGCCATCGCCCTGCTGTGCGCTGCTTCCACCCACGCGGCCGGCAACCTGGTGGTGTACCGTGGCGCCACGCTGATCGACGGCACCGCCGCCGCGCCGCGCGCGAACATGGCGATCATCGTGGAAGGCGAGCGTATCAAGGCCATCGTCCCGGCCGGTCAGCTCAAGGCCGACGCCGACGCCACGATCCACGACATGCGCGGCATGTACGTCATGCCGGGCATGATCGACTCGCACGTGCACTACGCCACCGAGCCGAACCGTGTCTACGCCGAGGCGGAGCTCAAGCGCAGCGTGTACGGCGGCGTGACCGGCGTGCGCGACATGGCGGGCGACGCGCGCGAGCTGGCGTCGCTGTCGCGCGCGGCTCTGCTGAACGATATTCCTGCGCCGGACATCTATTACGCCGCGCTGGTGGCCGGCCCCAGCTTCTTCAAGGACCCGCGCACGGCGGCCGCAGCACGTGGCATGCAGCCCGGCCAAGTGCCGTGGCTGTACGCGGTGGACGACCAGACCGACATCGCGCTTGCGGTGGCCCAGGCGCGCGGCACCGGCGCCACCGGCATGAAAATCTACGCCAACCTGCCGGGCCATCTGGTCGCAAAGCTGGTCGCCGAAGGCAAGCGGCAGCACTTCCCGGTTTGGACCCACCTGCAGGTGTATCCGGCCTCGCCGTACGATTCGCTGGGCGCCACGGCGGTCTCGCACGCCTGCATGATCGCGCGCTATGTGCGCGAGCCGGACAAGGCGCAGTACGGCCACGGCGGCGAGCCTTCCTACGCCGGCCTGACGGCGGCCGATCCGGCCATCGCCAAGTACATCGCGGCGCTGGCGCAATCCGGTACGCTGCTGGACGCCACGCTCAGTGTCTATGCACCGACGGGAACGCCGCGCTGCCCGATCGTGCTGGCGGGCGACATCACGCGCGCCGCGCACAAGGCGGGCGTGAAGATCATCGCCGGCACGGATACGGACGGGCAGGGTGAAGATCCATACCCGATCGTCGACCATGAGCTCGAGCGCCTGGTGCAGTACGCGGGGCTGACGCCGAACGAAGCGATCATGTCTGCTACCGCGAACGCCGCCATCGCCGTCGGCAAGCAGGGTGACATCGGCACGCTTGAACCGGGCAAGTTCGCCAACATGGTGTTCCTGAAAAAGGACCCGCTGCAGGACATCGGCAACGTCCGTTCAGTGACGCTGACCGTCAAGCGCGGCAAGCAGTATGCGCGCGCAGACTACAAGTTCACGCCGCTGCCTAAGGAGTGAGCGTTTTCCTGTTGCCCCATCGTTTGCAATTTTTTTGTCGATGCGGCATATTTAATGTTCGATGGCCCTGATTGAAATTCGACAGGTTCTGCTCGTTCATTTTCAAGGTGATCTAATGTCCGAACTCAAAGTACGAAGCTTTTCCGTGTCGCTCGATGGGTTCGGTGCAGGCCCGAACCTGAGCCTGCAAAATCCAATGGGGGAGCGCGGCCACGCGTTGCACAAGTGGGTCATGGGCACCCGCACTTTCCAGCGCATGATGGGCGACGAAAGCAAAGGCGCGGACGGTCCGGACGAAGACTTTGCCGCGCGCGGATTCGCGAACATTGGCGCCTGGATCCTGGGCCGGAACATGTTCGGTCCGATCCGCGGACCGTGGCCGGACGATGACTGGAAGGGCTGGTGGGGCGACGAACCCCCGTACCACGTCCCCGTGTTCGTACTGACCCACCATCCCCGCGCGCCGCTGGAGATGAAAGGCGGCACGACCTTCTATTTTGTCACGGACGGCATCGAGTCCGCCTACGCGCTAGCGCTCCAGGCCGCGAACGGCAAGGACGTGCGTTTGGGCGGTGGCGTGGCGACGGTTCGCGAGTATCTGCGGGCCGGATTGGTCGACGAGATGCATCTGGCAATCGCGCCGGTGCTGCTGGGATCGGGCGAGTCATTGTTCGCGGGATTGGACTTGCATGGTCTGGGATTTCGCTGCACTGAGCACGTGCCGACCGAATCGGCAACGCACGTCGTGCTGCGGAAAAGCTGAGCCGCGTAGCGCGCATCGGCATTTCGCACCCCAGCGCTGGCACGCGGTGCAGGCCGATCGAGCTGACACAGAAGACCGCACTGGACATGTGAGAGACCGGTCTTCGATTGGAGGCACTTGCACGCGATCCTTGCGCTAACTATCCCTCTTGCTCACTCCATGTGACGCTTCTAATACCCGGTTCTTCCGCCAGCAAGTCACGCAAAGCGCGCATTAACAAGTGCGCGCCTGCGACAGGCGCCTTGTTACGTCCGAAGATATTTCTGGCTTTCGGATCGAGATAGCACTGCCACTTATCCTGGTCCCGACCCCTGTTCGCGCAACGCAGCCAGTATTCGTTACCGTCCTCCGTATCGTACTCAATGAACCAGCCCCAATCCTCGTAGTTCGGATAGGACGTGATAACCCCGCGAGATGCAAGCTGTCGCGATAGCCAGAAAGTCAATTCAGCACCGTACACGCCGGGATTGACCTGGGCTTCGTCAGGCAAATATGGACGAAACATTTCGGAATCAAATTCAACGCTGGTTTCCATATGTCCTTGGTTAGTTCTCTAGACGAGGTTTCGGTTGCTAGTCAATCAGTGCAGGTGTGCCATCGATTTTAACGCACTGTTCGAACGTGGCGCCAAAACAGCATTGCTATTAATTGTCTTTTATTTTGCTGTTTAATAGCATATATTGACTCCATTGATTAGAAAATTGCCTAACCGAGGATCGCGATGTCTGCCCTGAGAAAATATACAAAACAGCGCGAAAAAGCCGCCCGAATCGCCCTCGTGGTCGTCTTGCATATTGGCGCTGCCATGGCCCTGTTCGGCTGCGCCAAACCATATCGCCAGGTCCAGATACCCGAGAAACCAATTGAGGTGGCACTATTGGAGGGGCGCTTTAATGTACCGATGGGCATCTGCACGTATCCTGTCCTGCTCCCGGATCCGCCCGTTGCCAGCCGCGCCCGCATCGGGTCGCGCCACAGCCGTTCGCGGCGGAAAGCTGTCGACGCGTTTGTAGGCCCTCCGCCGCCTGTGATGTGTCAGGCGCAGCGCATTGCCGTGCCTGAGGATCGTGACCCGCCGATCATATTGATATGACGGCACACGATGTGCGCCGAACAAAGCCGACCTAGGCAAGCAGTTAGGGATACGCCTTCGCGCAGGGGATCCACCTGCATCGAAGGTATACAAGCGAGCAACCGCATGCCTCGCTCATTCACTTGGCCGCAACGATCTTCATGCCTCCGACCTGCTTGATGGTGATGGACAGCTTATAAATGGATGGCTCGTCGGCGCTCTTGATTGCCATGGCGACCTGCCATGCCTTGCCGTCGGCGGTCTTGGTGAAGCCGCGGCCAAGTTTGCCTGCACCGGGCATGTCGCGCCAGCCGGCCGCGCGCATCTTGACCGCGCTATCGTCAAGGAACGCCGTGCTGCCGGCTGCCAGTTCGATGCGTCCGCCCACTTCCCATTTGCTGCTGTCGCCATGGTCGATCAGGCGTTCCCAAGATGCGCCCTTGGGCACGAACTCGGTCACGTCGGGCATCTGATAGCCGGCCAGCTGGCCGAAGGCGAGTTTGCCCTCGGCTTGCCACTCGTATTCCATGCCACGGGCGACGTCCTCGGCGCGCAGGCGTCCCAGTTCGCGGTCGACCATGTGCAGGGCGCCATCGATGCCGGAGGACAGGCCGCCGGTAGTGACGATCTTGCCGTTGTCGACATAGCGACGGTCCTTGAGTACCTTCGCCTTTGGAAACAATTTAGCCAATTGTGCCGTCGCGCCAACGATCGTGGTCGCCGATTGCCCGTCGAGCAAACCTGCTTTGCCCATGATGAAGGCACCGGTACACACGGACATCACGGCACGGCTGTCGCCGGCGCGCGCGCGCACCCAGTCGAGCGCCTTCGGATTGCGGATGACGCTCGTCACGTCGCCGCCCGGGACGACGATTATGTCGGCCTGCGGCGCATGTTCAAGGTCAAAATCCGGTGTCATCTTCAAGCCCCAGGCCGAATGCACGCTGTCAGTGCTGCTGGCAACGGTAAAGATCGCGGCGCCGGACTGGCCGAACACTTCCATCGGACCGGAATAGTCGATGTCCTGCACACCGTCGAAGATCAACACGGCAACGCGCAGGCGCTTCGATTTGTCGATCAATTCCATGCCGTCAGTGGGGCAAATGCCCGGTTTGTCATATTCGGCCGCCGGCTGGCCGGCCATGTGGGCGTGGCTGGCCATCTGGCAGACGTAGATGGGTTTTGGCTTTGCGGCCATGTCGGCGGCACCCGCATGGGTTGCGACAGAGCCCAGCAGCGCCAGCGCGCCCAGTGAGCGGGCTGCAAATGCCAGTGTGCGATGGTTCATGGTTTTCCTTGAGCGATGAAGAAGAGGCAATCAGTTTCCCATCGATCAGGCGCCTGGGCGAGGCGCTTGCCTGCAACTGGATGTGAATTGGCTGCAAAGCCCTCCTTGCGTCATTGCTTTCCCTTATGATGGGACATGAAGAGCGCAAACCCCATCCCCAAACTATGGCTCCAGGTTGCCGCAGCCTGGCTGACCATTGCCCTGTTCGACGCGACCCAAACCCTGGTCACGATGCGCGCGATGGGTATGCACCACGCGTGGGTGACGCTGTTTGTCGTGACGACAGTGACCTGGCTGGTGTGGCCGGTGGTCACGCCTGCGGTATTCGCACTGTTGCAACGCTTTCGCCTGCCGTCCAAATCAGTGCTGCCCTGGATCGTGCACGGCGTGGCCTGCATTGCAATCGGTCTTGCCTGGGCCACGTGGGCGGCGCTGCTGGAGCACCTGACGAATCCGCTGGCGAACCCCCATGGGCCGGATGCATTTGCCGATATTTGGTACCCCAAGTTCTACGGCATGCTGATCGTCGGGTTCATACTGTATGGCGCCATCGTGGCACTGAACGTTTCGCTCGATGCCCACAATCGCCTGGCGCGGCAGCAAGCAGCGAGCGCACGCATGGCCGAACTTTTGGCGCAGGCACAACTTGCCATGCTCAGACTGCAGCTCGAGCCGCATTTCGTCTTTAATTCCCTCAATGCCGTGACCGGACTGATACGCGAAGAACGGGGCAACGATGCGATTGCCGTGATCGCGGCCCTGGGTGACTTGCTGCGGCGCGTGACAGACCACTCTGACCGCCAATACGTCGTCCTGGAAGAAGAGATCGCTTTCCTGCACAAATACCTGGAAATACAGCAGATGCGCTTCGCTGAACGATTGCGCTACCATATCGAGATCCCCGACGACCTTCTTGGAGCGCAAGTGCCGGACTTCATCTTGCAGCCCCTGGTTGAAAACGCCATCAAGCATGGCATAGGCAAACGCGCCAAGGGCGGTGCACTGCGCGTCGAGGCGGTGCGGGCCGGAGCGCTGTTGACGCTGACGGTGTATAACGATGGTCCGCTGCTGCCGGACCACGTCGGCGAAGGAGTAGGGCTGGCAAATGCACGCCAGCGCCTGGCCGCATTGTATGGAAGCGAGCAGACCTTTGAGCTCACGAACTGGAGCAACACCGGCGTGCTGGCCACGATTACCCTGCCATATCGCGCGCATTGATGGATAACGGCACCGTTCCATTGCGGGTACTGATCGTCGACGACGAGCCGCTCGCGCGCAGCAATATCGCCGTGCTATTGGGACGCGACGCCGGGATACAACTGGTCGGTCAATGCGGTTCGGCCGAAGACGCGCTGGAGGCGATTGCTGCCGTCAAACCGGACCTGGTTTTTCTCGATGTGGAAATGCCCGAATGCGACGGCTTCGAGCTGCTCGATCGCCTCGGCCCTTCGCCTGCATTTGCCATTGTCTTCGTGACCGCCCATCACCAGTTCGCCTTGCGCGCTTTCGAAGTCGGGGCGCTTGATTATTTGATGAAGCCGTTCGACGACCAGCGCTTCCAGCGCGTGCTGGAACGCGTCAGGGAACGCATACGGATTCCCGGCGAAACCCGGCGCTTCATTATCAAGAACGGCAATATGCTGGATGTGGTCAAGTACGCAGACGTCGACTGGATCGAAGCGAGCGATTATTACTCGACGCTGCATGCAGGCGACCGAACGCATATGCTGCGCCGTAGCCTGGCCGATCTGGAGAGCCTGCTGACGCCCCATGGCTTTTGCCGAATTCACCGGTCGGCCATCGTCAATCTCGACCGCATCCGCGCGCTGGAAATTTGCAAGGACGGCGAGTATGAAATCGTGCTGGATGGCGCGCAGCGATTGCGCATGAGCAGGCGCTACCGCAAACCGATTCTGGACCGGCTCGCCTAGATTGAGGCGGTCTGATCACGGCAAGGCCGCAGTGGCGCATAGGTAGACAAATCCATGCTGATCCCGTAAGGTGGTGCCGAGCCAAGACGAATTGAGAGATCTTTCGATAAATGATCGCTGAGTTCCGAAACGAGTAGGCTGGCCCCCCCCGGCCTTGGGAAGCCATCTTTTTCCGTCAAGCGGCGGCTTGGGAACAGTCCTCGAGCCCGAAAAACGTCATGCTGGCCGCATAGGCATCGGCCCGAATCTGTTCGACCGGCACGCCGCGCGCGATGGCCAGCAGTTCCGCAACCCGCACCAGCGCCGCCGGCTCATTTCGGCCCGCAATGCTCGGGGCGTAGCCAGGCGGTGTCAGGTAGGGCGCGTCGGTCTCCAGCATTGTGCGCTCTGGTGGAATGGCGTGCAGGGACTGCAGAAGGTTCTGATTGCGGTTTTTCTGTCCGACCCAGCCAGTAATTCCCAGATAAAAGCCACGCGCGATGTATTGCTGCGCTTCGGCCTCGGTGCCGGTGAAACAGTGCACGACGCATCGCGGCAAACGGTCCTTGAAGTTGTCCAGGATGGCCAGCAGGTCAGGCGCCGCCTCGCGCTCATGCAAAAACAAGGGTTTGTTCAGTGTGCAGGCCAGGTCGACCTGCGCTTCGAGCGCGGCGCGCTGCACGTTGCGCGGCGACAGGTCCCGCTTGTAGTCGAGGCCCGTTTCACCCACCGCCACGGCATTCGCGTGCGACAGCAGTTCGCGCAAATGAGCAAGCCCGTCTTCGGTCAGCTCGGAGGCGTAATGGGGATGCACGCCCGCGGTGAAGTAGGCGGTGCCCGGAGTCATTTTTTCCGTCAGCAGGGCCACTTCCCTGGAAATTTTGAGCGAAGTGCCAGTCAAGATAAAACGCTCGACGCCGGCGTCATGCGCGCGGGCGACCACCTGCTTCCAGTCGCTGGTGAAGCGGTGGTTGGCAAGGTTCAGCCCAATATCGATGAGGGGGGAAGTGGGCAATGCGCTTGCCCCTTGGCTGGTCGCTGCGATCAATGCAAGCTTCCCAAATCCACTTTCGACATCGGCACTGCGCTCTCCAGGACAATTTTCATCGCCATCGCAGGGTCGAGGACGGCTTTGCTGGCATCCATTGCCTCCTGTTGGCCTGATATTTTTGCGAGGATTTTCTTGAACACTGTATTTTCAATTCATTCGTGACGGCACGGCGGGCAACGCGTCCTGCATCAGGTACGCAGTTCATTCAAGATGACGGTCGCAGCACGTTCAGCCTCCGCCTCGGCGGCCTGCTGGTCCGACAATGTCAGCTCTGTCGACACGCGGTGTTTTGGATAGATGTTATTCATGTGCATCGGGTTGTCGGAGGGGACGGAAATGGAAACGAAGGCTCCCCAATGTTCGCTGCCTTCCAGCAGTTCGCCCGTGAACTCGACCACGTAGCTATCAATGTTCTTGGTAGGCATAGTCATTCTCCAAGTGGGGAAGGGGGCGCCGACTCGCGCACGGCAAGCTCAAATATGGCGACCTAACGATGTCCGGCTGGCCGCCGGTTGTTGTCGATTGTACCCTGCCTGAAACCGGGCCTTCCGCTCGCCCGCTAGCGCGGCAGCTTGGACGTAC
Organism: Massilia sp.; assembly: GCA_025359245.1. Lineage (GTDB taxonomy): Bacteria > Pseudomonadota > Gammaproteobacteria > Burkholderiales > Burkholderiaceae_D > Telluria_A. The sequence goes on along the minus strand of JANYGW010000049.1, from coordinate 76,712 downwards.
CCGGTTTTCCGAAAACGGACCTGCGACCTGGCTTACTTTGCTTCGAACTTAGCGTAGTACTGCAACACGGCCGGCAAATTCGCAATGCGCTGCAGATGGGCGTTGAGCGCGGGCGCGACCTGTTCCACCAGATCGGCCGGCACATGGTCCAGGCGTCCGGAGTTCAGGCCGCGCACGTCGACAAATACTTTCAGGTCAGCGACGGTGAGCCGGTTATCCGCAAAGTATTCGCCGCCATGCGCCAGCAATTGGCTTTGCAGCCAGCCCAGGTACACGGGCATGTGGCCTTCGACCAGCGCCAGCCGCGCCGCCTTCTGTTCGTCGCCCGTCATGCGGAACGACGGTCCCAGCTTGTCCATTGCCACTTCCACCACCGACATCACCTCATCGCACAGCAAGGCCTGGTAGGCGTCCTCCGGATACAAGCCGCTCAGTTTTCCCACATAGCGATTGATGTCGTTGCATTGGGTCACCGTCACTCCCTCGACTTCGAGCGTGGGCACCTGGCCAAATGGCGCCGTCTTGCGCACTTCGGCAAATTCGGGGAACGTCACCCGGTGGTCTTCGAACCCGATGCCGCCAATGTGCATTGCCAGGCGCGCGGGTTCGGCACGGCCGCCGTGAAAATCGAAATAAGTCAGTTTGAGTTTGGACATGGGTCTACCTGAATTGGTTGGCGCGGACTGTCCGCGCGGCGAATGGAAAAGAATAAGAAATTCAAAACAGCGGGCAATCATAACGCGATTCGCGATCGGGGATCGCGGCTGGTCGATTTCAGCCCCGGTGCATGGTCCACGCCATCCTTCACGTCCAATACGCCGGCAAAGGATGGCTTGGCTTTCCTTCACGTCTTGTGCAATCATGCTTCGCGTCTATCGACAAATAAAAAGGATCCGGCCATGCGTTTGCGTTTGTTGTTTTGCTCGACACTGCTGGTTTGCACGCCGCTGCTGGCCGAGGATCTGGCCATCCATGCCGGCACGCTGATCGACGGCTTGACCGCCACGCCGCGCAACAAGGTGACGATACGCGTGCATGGCGACCGCATCGTCGGCATCGACAATGGCTACACGACGCCGGCGGGCGCGCGCGTGATCAACCTGGAACAGGACACGGTGATGCCGGGCTTTATCGACAGCCATGTCCACATTGCCAGCAAGCTTCCCAGCCGCACCAACGCCACCGAAGACTGGCTGACGCATTCGACCCTGGACCGCGCTTTCGATGCCCAGTTGTTCGCGCGCCAGATGCTGCAGCAGGGCTTTACCAGCGCGCGCGACGTGGGCGGCGGCGACGAGACCGTGGCCCTGCGCAACGCCATCGACGACGGCAAGCTGCCCGGTCCGCGCTTGTGGGTGTCGCTCGAAGCGCTGGGGCCGACCGCAGGCCATGGGGATCCGCGCAGCGGCATGGATGGCGCGCTGTCGCATCCGGACTGGGACTACGGCCGGGTCGACACGCCCGAGCAGGCGCGCCTGCGCGTGCGCGAGCACAAGCGCCGCGGCGCCAACCTGATCAAGATCATGCCCTCCGGCGGCATCGCCTCCACCGGCGACGATCCGCGCCAGCAGGTGATGACGAACGAGGAAATCCGCGCCGCCGTCGAGACCGCGCACGCGCTGGGCATGAAGGTCGCGGCCCACATCTATCCTTCGCTCACGATGGACAATGCGATCCGCGCCGGCGTCGATTCGATTGAGCACGGTTCCTTCGCCAGCGCCGAGACGCTGGCGCTGATGAAGGCGCACGGCACCGTGCTGGTGCCCACGCTGACGGTGTACGAGGTGTACTTCGAGGTGGCGAGCAAGCATCCCGAGTTGCTGGCGCCGGGCACGGCGGCCAAGGAGCTGGCGAACGGCCCGCTGCCCAAACGCAACCTGGCGCTGGCCATCAAATCCGGCGTGAAGATCGCTTACGGCACCGACATCGGCGAGGGCGATCATGCACAGGAATTCGCGCTGCTGATCGCCAACGGCATGAGCCCGGCGCAGGCGCTGCTGGCCGCGACGCGGGAGTCGGCCGAGCTGATCGGCGCGGCGGACCGCATCGGCGCCGTGCAGGTGGGGCGCTACGCCGACCTGGTTGCGACGCGCGGCAATCCGCTGCAGGATACGGCGCTGTTCGGCAAGGTCGGCTTCGTCATGAAGGGCGGCGTCATCTACCGTGAGCCCAATGCCGAGACCGCGGCGCATTGAGCGAGCCGGCCGCTTGCGACCGCAATTATCCGGCTGCCGGCGTGCCGGTGTTCACCGCTAACTGAGCGGCGAAAGCCCGCTGGTAGGCGGGCCGCGCTTCAGCGCGGGCGACATAGGCGGCGAGGTTCGGATAGCCGTTCAGGATGCCCGATAAGCGCAGGCTTAACAGCACCGACACCATCATCAGGTCGCCCGCGCTGAACGGACCATCGAGCCACTCGGCGTCGCCCAGGCGCGCGGCAAGTTGGTCCAGCCGGTTGCGTACGCGATCGGCAACCAGCGGCAGGCGCTCCGCATACCAGGGCTTGTCTTGCTCCAGCAGCCTGGCGTTTCCGAATTCAAGGATGGGCGGTTCCACCGTATTGAGCGCGGCAAACAGCCAGGTGATGGCGCGCGCCCTGGCATTGGCCTCGTCCGGCAGCAGGCCCGCATGGCGCTGCGCGATATGGAATACGATCGCGCCGGTCTCGAAGAGCGCGAGATCGCCCTCTTCATAGGTCGGGATCTGGCCGAAAGGATGCAGCGACAGATGCGCCGGTTCCTTCATCGCACGAAATGACACAAGGCGGACTTTGTAGGCCTGGCCCACTTCTTCCAGCGCCCAGCGTACGCGCGTGTCGCGCGCCAGGCCCTTGCCGCCGTCGGGCGAGCGTTCAAAGGCGGTAATGGTGATTGTCATGGTCCAGCTCATCCTTGGCAAAAATCATCGGCTGAGATTGTCTGTGCTGCGTAAGCGCGAGGCTATCACGATACTTGTGCCGTCAATTATCTGTTGCGGCGCTGGCCCCTGGGGCGCTATATTGGCGGTGTCGGAAAAGGCCGACTTGGTATGGTCAGCCCAAGTCCTTTCGAAAACGAAAGCTCTGTTACTGCCTCGTGCATGTGTTCCCCTCGACGAACATTGGACGCTGTTCAAGCGTTTCTGTTCGTCCGTGTGGTTCTCAAATCGATGAACCGCTCCGGTCGGACCACAACCAGGAGTAATTCATGCACGATCCGTTTATCCATGATGTCGTCATTGCCGGCGCCGGCCCGGTCGGCCTGTTGCTCGCCTGCGAGCTGCGCCTCGCCGACCTTTCTGTGCTGGTGCTGGAACAAGCCGAAGACCCGCACTCGCCTTTGAAGGAACTGCCGTTCGGCATGCGCGGCCTTTCCGTGCCCACGATCGACGCCTTTTACCGTCGCGGTTTGCTAGATGCCATGACGGTACCGCAACGCATGAAAGACGGATCGAGCGACAGCGGCGCTTTGGCCGGCGCGCATTGGATGCAACAGGCGCGCCTCCCTGGCGGTCATTTTGCAGGCATCCAGTTCTTTCAAGATAACGTCGATAGCGCGCAGTGGCCGTATCGCCTTCCCAGTCCGGCCCCCACCAATATGGCCACGAGCATGCAGCGCATCGAATCGGCGCTGGCCGCGCACGCGCTTGCGATGGGCGTCAAGATCAGCCGTGGCATCAGCGTGGAAAGCTTCGACCAGTCGGACGACGGCGTCACCATCCGCGCTGGCGGCCAGACCTTGCGCGGGCGTTGGCTGGTTGGATGCGATGGCGGCCGCAGCACAGTGCGCAAGGCGGGCGGCTTTGAGTTTGCCGGCACTGAACCGGAGTTCACCGGCTACTCCGTGCAAGTCGCCATGGCCGACCCGGACCAGCTCCTTCCGGGCCGCCACTACACGGCGACCGGCATGTACACCTACCAAAAACCCGGCACCATTGCGATGGTCGATTTCGATGGCGGCGCTTGTCACCGCACCGAGCCGATGACGCTCGCACATGTGCAGGAAGTTTTGCGGCGTGTGTCCTGCACCGGCGTCACGCTGACTGGCATGGCGCTCGCGACAACCTGGACCGATCGCGCCATGCATGCATCGACCTACCGCAAGGGCAGGGTGCTGCTCGCCGGCGACGCCGCGCACATCCATTCCCCGTTGGGCGGGCAAGGGCTGAACCTCGGGCTAGGCGACGCGATGAATCTTGGATGGAAGCTGGCGGCGACGATCCGCGGCGATGCGCCGGATGGCTTGCTGGACAGTTATTCGAACGAGCGGCATCCGGTTGGCGCGCTGGTTCTTGACTGGTCGCGCGCGCAGGTTGCGCTGATGCGGCCAAGCCGCAGCTCGCGCGCGCTGGAAGCCATCATCCGCGACCTGATCGACACGCGCGACGGCGCGACTTACTTTGCCGAACGCGTGTGGGGCGTGTCGCTGCGCTATGACCTTGGCGGCAGCCACCCGTTGGTCGGCCGCAGCGCTCCCGACTTTGCGCTGGCCGATGGATCGCGGCTCGGCGATCACCTCAGAAGCGGCAAAGGCCTGTTGCTGGACTTCGACGCCGGCATGCCGCTGCAAGCGCTCGCAAGCCGCTGGAATGGCCGCATCGCTTACGTGGCGAGCGATGCCCGAGACAAGCTGGGTTTAAGCGCCGTGCTGGTGCGCCCCGACGGCTTCGTCGCCTGGGCCGGCGAAGCGGCACCGGACCTCGAGGCGGCGGCCCAGGCCGCGTCTCGATGGTTCGGCGAGCAACCCTAGCCTCTTTACATCACCCAGGTGCGCAGCGGCAGCCAGCCGATTGCTGCTGCACAGGCGGCGATGCTGACCAGTGCCAGCGACGTCAGGCCGACGTAGCCACGTATCCAGCGCGGGGCGGCTCGATTGCGCGCCGTCCACACCAGCCCTGTCAAAGCGAGCAATGGATACAGCACGCTACAGACCAGGATCAGCAAGGAGTGGGGGCCGATGCCGGCCAATTGCAGAACGGCAGTGCCACCGGAGTCTGAAAAAGCCAGGATCGGCAGCGCAAGCGTCACCGCCAAAGCGGCGATGGCGGCCAGGGGCAGCAAGCGGAACGGCAAGCCGCCTTTGCCTGCCAGTCGTCCGCGAAAGTACGCGATGAGCCAGGGGATCAGCATGACGATGCCCACCAGCAGACCGAGCACCAGGACCGCACCTAGCAGCCACAATCCCATCATGTACCACAGCGCCACTTTCTTCTGGGCCGACGCGGCGCCGATCTTGAATACCTGGCCATCTTGCTCGACAAAGGCCAGGGTCGCTTCGTTGCGGTCCGCGCGGCGAAAACCATGTTGCCCGGTCGGCAGGTAGTCCTTGCCGCGAAGGACCAGCTTGCCTTCGCCAGCCACCACCCGCGACAGACCGAGGATTTCGGCATAGGGCCGCAGCAAGTCGTTGGACGGGGTAATGGTGCGATAGAAACCCGCATATTTCTGCAACTCGGCGGCGCTGAGCGGCACCGTCGCTGGCGGGTTCAGCGGCAGGCCGCGCGTCAGCCAGGACTGAATCAGGTGGGCGGCCGGTCCGCCAAAGTCAACGCCCTCGCCACCATTGGCCATCAGCACGTAGCCGGAGCCGTTGCGCAAGGAGTAACCCAGCACCGAGGTGAAGGAATCGATGCTGCCGTTGTGGCCGTGGAAAGCAATGCCGCTGTCGGGAATCGGCGTATTGCCCAGGCCGTAACCGTTGGTAAAGCCGACCTTGGCACCCAGGTTGGACTCGGCGCGTTCGATGCGCGCCACCGATTCTGGCGTCAATATCTGCCGGCCGTCCACGCTGCCGCGCCCGATATAGAGGCGCGCCAACTGGGCCAGTTCATGGGCGCTGACGACCAGCGAACCGGCCGGTTTCAACACGATGTGCTGGTACGGCGTCGGCACGCCATTCGCCCCGTAACTTTTGGCCATGCTGCCGGCCAGGGCCGGTGTCAGCGCAAAATCGGCGTTGCGCATGCCCATCGGCACCAGGATGGTCGCCCGCATATAGTCGTCAAAGGTCATCCCTGTGACCTTTTCAATCGCATAGCCGGCCACGGCGGGGCCGGCGTTGTTGTAGACCGAGAACGTCCCCGGTTTCCAGCGGCTGGTGAATTCAGGGCTGCTGAAGGTGATGCCCTGCAAGGTGGACCAGGCCGGCTCGCTCTTGGCCAAGACCCGGGTCGCAATATCGGGCCAGCCGGTGGTGTGCTCCAGCAGGTGCACCAGACGCACAGGATCGGTCTGTTCCCACGGATTGGTGAACGCGATTTCCGGGGCGATGACGTGCAGCGGAGTGTCCAGTGCCAGCTTGCCGCGTTCCACCAGGGTCATGACCCCGATGGAGGTGAGGCCCTTGGAGATGGAGCCGGCGCGAAACGGGGTCTGGGCGGTGGCTGGGATTTGCCGGTCGACGTCGGCGTAGCCATAGCCTTTTTCAAAAACGATTTGACCGTTTTCGATCAGAACCACCGAAGCGCCGGGCACCGCATCGGTCTTGAACAGCGCGGCCAGTTGGCGATCGAGGGCCTCGATGTTGCCCGGCGGCGCTGCGTCCCTGGCCGCCGCATGCGCGCCGGGGCCGAGCAGCAGCATGCCGATCAGCGTGGCAACGGGCAGCCAATAAGGCGCCTGGCGCCGGTTGAAAGGTCGTCCCATAAAATCGCTCCGATTGATTCAGTCGGGGCAGTGTAGGGAACGCCTGCTGCCGGCGCCGCACCCATGCGACAGGCTGCACGCTCATGCGACAGACTGCGCAAACGTGGAACCGGGCGCGACGGGAACCAGTGTCCTTTCGTCGCGGCCTTTAGTCGCCAATCGCCCGATCGGAAATGATCCATTGGAAATCCGTCAGGGTATATGGCGCCAGGCATTTGCTCTTGGGGTTGAGCGGGGCGCGCAAGTCCGTGCAGCCCAGGTTTTGATAGCTGGTGAAGCCGGGCTGCATGGCCTGGAAACTGCTCGGCCAGCCCGCGCGCGCGTGGCAGGTGTAGCAGTTGGTGCCGACCGGATGCGTGACCAGCTCGATATACGGGTTGGTGGCCACGGGCAGCTGCTGCGGATTGCCTTTTTCCGGGATGCCATAGGCTTCGGTCAGCAGGTAGTGATTCCACGGCCCCTTCGCTTTCATGCCGGCGGGGCGGTTGGCGGCATACGGCGTGCTGTCCGGCAGATCCGACCACCACACGCTTTGCAGGCCCCAGCTGGGAATTTCCTTGGTGTTGATGTGCATGGCGACGGTGACCAGATAGTCGCCCACGCCGAACGGCTGGTTGCTCAGCCAGTAGCTGGCGGCGTTGATGATCGCCTTGTCGGCCGCGTCGAAGCTGTCCCAGTCGGCCTGGCTTACCTGGTGGTAGTAGAACTCCTGCAAGCCGTGTACCTTGGCCTGCCTGGTGATCGTCGGCCATGGCGTCGAATCGGGCTTGCTCACGCCGTACAGATAGCTTACTTGCGCGCTCTGGCCGACCTTCTTGCCGCTGGGGTCGATGGCGGCCAGGGTTGTCCACTTTTCGTAGCCAGCGTAGTCGGTATAGCCGGCGCCGAAGTCGTCGTGCCACACCGGCAGCGCGGTCAGGCCCTTGGCCTTGACCGGCCAGTACATGTGCTTGGTCACCACATAGCTGGCCGGCGCATTCAGTTCGTGCACTGGCTTGGCCGGCGGCGGTGGCTTGTGCAAGGCGTTCAACGTGCTTTGCAGGTATAGCGGCTGCTTGGGGTCGCGGATGAAGTCGCGCGCCTCCATGCTCAGCGATTCAGTCGCGATCATGATATCGCCGTTGTACGCAAAGTGCTTGCCGTCGCAGATCGTGGGCTTCTTGCCGCATGTCAGCCCGGTGACGTGAGGATAGGCCTGGCTGACCTGCGGCGGAATATTGTAGAGCGGCGTGTTGGCCAAATTGACGGGAACCAGGGTGCTGGCGCCCAAGCGGCCCATGTGCTGCCTCGGCGGGCTGGCGGCCGGGGCGCTGTCGGCGGTCGTGGTTGCCAACGCTGCCTTGCCGGCAAACGCATTCGTGGTGTTGGGCCAGGTGTACCAGACCGGCCAGTCCAGGCCGGCCGCCGGCTGCATGCTGCCGGCCCACAGCCGCCAGCCGTGCTCGCGCACGACGGCGTTGTCGCCCTTCGTCACGGCCACCTGCAGCGCACGGATCTCGGCCGGCTCCAGGTAGCCGTAGCCTTTGGGGAAGGGCTGGTAGGCGGGTTCGCCGGCAAATGCTGCGGCACTGAGCAGCAGGGCGAGGCAGGCGGGAACGGACTTGAAATCCAACATGATTGCTCCTGGTGGGAAAAAACCGGCGAAAGAGTAATGGTATCGTTAAATAAATTGTGAAATCTATGCAATTGTCACTGCGCTCAAGGAGCTTGCTGCACGCTGGCTATCGACATAAACTTGCAGTTTTAATATCGCGCGCGGGTAATCCAGTCCCATCAGTTCAACTTCAAAAAGGCATGATTGAAATGAGCCACTCCCCAGGCATGCATGCGCTTCAGGCCAAACTCTTCGCGGCCCTGTCGGCAGAGGCAATCGACTACGATCCGGAGCGCAGCATTCTGCTCGGTATGCATGCGCTCAACGCGACGCTGCAGCACGGCGAAGCGGTGGAGCATGGCGCCGAGCAGGCGTTGCGCCAGGCAATCTGGCAATCACGCTTGCGCCTCGCGCTCAAGCCTGGGGGCGCGGTGACGGATAGCCCGACTTGCCTTTCCTGGAACAACGACGGCACGCGCTTGGTCACCAGTATCAGTTCAAACGAGGTCATCATGTGGGACCCAATGAGCGGCGAACGCCTGTGGTCGTATGCCGTTTTCGACGCCGGTTACAGCGCCGCATTTAGTCCGGACGGCAAGCAGGTGGCGACGGGACGCACGGTACTGGACGCGGTCACTGGAACGCCGCTCAGGACGATGGGTGGCGACCAGCCGTGGGCAGTCGCCTGGAGTCCGGACAGCAAGCGCCTGGCATTGGGGACACTGACGTCGGTCGCCGTGTGGGATGTCGACACTGCAGCATTGTTGGTGACCTTGCGCTCGGCTGGCACGGTCGGCAGGCGGCCCATCGCCTGGAGCCCGGACGGCAAGCGGATCGCAACGGCGACAACCGGTGTGCAGTTGTGGGACGCCGCTACCGGCGCTGCGCTCGAGACGCTGGGCCCGCAGCGTGACGTGTCGAGCATTGCCTGGAGCCCCGATGGCAAGCTGCTGGCCGTGGGGGGCAGCCAGTACATCCCTTCGGCGACCGAATTGTGGGACACCAGCACTGGCGTCAAGCTGGCATCCGCGGACGACTTTGCATTGGGCACCGGTTGCGTCGTATGGAGCCCCGACGGTCAGCGCCTGGCGCGAGGCGATGCCGACGGTGCCGTCAAGGTCTATGGCGCAGCCGACGGACGCTTGTTGTTGACGCTGAAAGGTCACGTTCCGGCCTCGGAACCTTGCCTTGCGTGGAGTCCGGATGGAACCCGCTTGGCAACAGGCCCTGGATGGAACGGCGCCCCGCCGGAAGTCCTTGCCATAGGCATTCAAAACTGGGCGCAGAAGCTGGGCTACATCAGCATCAAGGTATGGGACACGCTGGTGGACGACTCCCGGGACGGGCAAGAATTGCTTACGCTGCGCGAAGCAACGAGCGTTTCAGACATGGCGTGGAGCCCCGATGGCACGCGCATCGCCATCGGTTCAGAGAAGGCCTGCAAGATACTCGACGCTGAAAATTATGCCGAGTTGTGGCGCGCGCAAGAGGAGAGCGCCGCTGGTTTCAGTCATCTGTGCTGGAGTCCCGATGGCGCCTGGTTGGTGGCCACCGAAATCACGCAAGACGCGGGTAATCGGACCCGCATCTGGCATGCGCCACATGGCGAGGAACTGCTGGCGCTGCCCTCTGCGACATCCACTGACATTGCCGTCAGTTCGTTGAGCAATGTGTGCTGGAGCGCGGACGGCAAACGGGTCGCCGCGATGTGCACCGATACGGCAACCAGGGTGTGGGATATACAGGCCAGGCAACTGCTGTTGCAGCTGGGTGCGGACGTCGACGTGCTCAGCCTGGACCTGCGCCTGGACGGAAAGCGCCTGGCCACCGGCGCGATCAATACCGCGACTGTACGCATTTGGGATATCGAGAGCGGCCAGTTGTTGATGACGCTCGGTTCCCCCGAACCGTTGGAAAAAATTCATGGCCAGGAACTGGCCATCAAAGGCCTGGCGTGGTGCCCTCATGGAGAACGGCTGTTTGCGATGGCGGCAGACTACATCCGTTGTTGGGACATGGCCAGCGGAACCGAAGTCATGCGCCTGACGATGCCGCCCAATAACAGGATCTACAACGCGTATGTCGTTAGCCCCGACAGGAAACGCCTGGCCGTGATCGTCGATGACAATCCGATACAGGTCTTCGGTGGCACCATCGGCGGGGCGAAAACCGATCGCTGGCTCAGCTTGTGGAACCTGGAGAACGGAGAGCAATTGCCACAGCCAGAATTTCTGAAATATCAGCTCTATCTGAACCAGCCTGCTGTGCAATGGCATCCGGACGGGCGGCAGCTGGCAACCGCGTGGGCGACGCCGAAATGGTTCTTTGGAGGCTCTACCAGCCTCGTGTGGGGAACTGCCGATCGTTCGGTCCGCGTGATTGACGCTGACAGCGGGACAGAAATGATCGGACTGAGAGCGATGTCCGATGTGGCGATAGAAGCAGGACCGGTGCCAGGCATGGCATGGAGGCCGGACGGCAAACGCTTTGCGTGGTGGAGCGGCAATCGGGTGCAGATTCATGTCATTGGTGGCGCCGAATTGCTGGCACTGGCACGAACGCGGGTAACGCGTAATTTTACCTTTGATGAAGGTGTGCGCTATTTTAACGCCGAAGATGCGCCGCCCATACCGTGAAGGATGAAGCCGCCTATTTTTCCGAACGGGATAGATTGTTTTTTAGTTACGCTTTAGAATAAGAAAACAAGGGGCCTGTGGCCGCCCGCACCTGACAGCGACAACAAGAAGGAATTGCCCGACATGCAGCTCGCTCATTCTCAGCTTCACGGTACCCATTGCGTCCATTGCGGCCACGACCTGCCAGGCTACGGAGCGCAGGCCGGCAAGTCCAGACAGCTTGTGGTGGGTATTTCCATCGGCTTGCACGTGCTGGCCTTGCTGCTGTTCCTTGCCTGGAACAAGAGCGAGCGTGCACAAAAAGACGCCGCTGCCGAGCCGGCGATAGTCTACCTCGCGCCCCAGATCGATAAGCCGCACGCCAAAGTGGACGCGCCGGTAGCCAAGGCCGAGCCGGCCCGCAACGAGCGCTCGACCCCGCGCATCGCGTCCACGCCGGTCGTCGTCACCGTGTTGCCGCCGAACGAGGCCGCAATCACCTTGCCCATGGATACGGTCGTGCCTAGTCCTGCAGTGCCAAGCCCGGTCGTGGTCCAGCCAAGCGCGGAGAGCGCGCAGGCGCGCAGCGAACTGATGGCCAATCTGAATGCCGAGTCGCGCCGCAGGAGCGGCGGCGCCGAGACAGAATCCAGCGGCGGCGCTTTCTCCATTGTGAACATGGGGCAGAGGACGGCAGACATCAAATTTCGCGGCTGGGACCCGAACTTCAAGCGCAACTGGGCGCACCTGGAGCATGTCGACATCCAGAATGAGATCGACCTGGAAACGGCGATCATCAAGAAGCTGATTCGCTTGATCCGCATGGAAAAGCCGGGCGACTTTGTTTGGTATTCGCGCCAGCTGAAGCGCGACGTCCCTCTGAGCGGGCGCGTCGCAGACGAACGCGCGCTGTTCGATTTCCTGATGCTCGAAATGTTTCCCGACTATCGTTGATCTGAGGCGAACCCCGGATGGCGGGGCGTTTTTGCAAGCGTGTTTTGTTCATTCTTGGCAGCTCGTCAAATCGCTTCAAGCGTCAATGGGGCCGCCGTTTGATAAAACTCGGCCAGTATGGCTTGCAGTTGGGTGCAAAACCTGCCAGTTGCGGATCGAGGCCAGATAGTTCTTCGTGTAGACAGGAATCGACTGGAACTGCTTGCGGATGCCGAGTGAAGGAATGACCGGAGCAGGGGTGTCCATGGGGTGGGGCGAGCGTTGTCGCAGCATTGGATAGAGACACATCATTGCATACTTGCCACATGGATTCAAGCCGTCGAAACGGCCCTCATTTGAACGCCGCGGCTCGACTGACCCCGCCCATTGAGGCAACGCCGCACTCGCCCAATCGGGGACGCGTCTGGGCCATACAGCAAAAAAAAGGCCGGGAATCGCTTCCCGGCCTTCTTCATTCACCTGCGATTACGCTGGCACCGCTTCCGTGCGCTGTTGCGCGCGTGGCGCATGCCGCGCATACACCGCACTGGCAAAAGCACGGCCCTGCGACAACGAGCGCAAACTTCCCGTATGGCCGAACAAATTGGCCAAGGGAACATCGGCAACGACTTCGATACGCCCGCTGTGCTCTTCGATGCCGAGCACGCGGCCGCCGCGACGCCGCAAGTCGCCGATGACATCGCCCGCATTCGCGGCCGGTGCATCGACCGTGACGACCATGACTGGCTCAAGCATCAGCGGATTGGCCCGCTTCAAGCCTGCCAGCGTGCCGTCCCTGGCAGCAATCACAAAAGCCAGATCACTGCTGTCGACCGCATGGTAGTCGCCATCGAGCAAGGTCACCTTGATGCCGGTGACCGGGTAGCCCAACGGCCCTTGCGCGATCGCCTGCCGCACGCCTTTTTCGACGGCTGGAATGAACGTCGATGGAATGACGCCACCCTTGATCGCATTGTCGAAGGCGAACAGGCCATCGAACGGCTCCACCCGCAAAACGACGCGTGCGTATTGCCCGTTGCCGCCATTCTGCTTGGACAGCTTGCCCTCGACTTCCAAGGCCGGACCAGCAATCGTTTCCCGGTAGGCCACCTGGGGCGCACCCACCGTCACGGCGGTGCCCGTTTCGCGGCGCACACGTTCGAGCACCACGTCCAGGTGCAACTCGCCCATGCCCCACAGAACAGTCTCGCCACTGACCGCGTCACTTTCCAGGCGCAGGGACGGATCCTCGCGCCGGAAGCGATCGAGCGCAGCGATCATTTTGCTGCGATCGCCGCCTTTGCCTGCCTCAATCGCCAGTGCGACCACCGGCTCGCCCACATGGATGGCTTCGAGCGCGTACGGCACCGCCTTGGTCGACAGCGTATTGCCCGTCAACGCATCTTTCAGGCCCGCGATGGCGACAATGCTGCCGGCATGCGCTTCCCTGACCGCGCTCTTGCGGTCGGCGTGCACCACATACAAACGGCCGACCCGTACAGACGTGTTCAACGACACGTTCCAGACTGAATCGCCTTCGCGCATCGTGCCGCCGTAGACCCTGATATAGGACAGCGAGCCGTGGTCGTCATGCACCACTTTGAACACCAGTGCGGCCAGGTGATCGGTGTCGCCCGTGCCAACCGTGACAGCAGCACCATCCAGCCTGGCCACGGGCGCCGCGCGGTCGTCCGGTGACGGCAGCCAATCGACGATCGCGTCCAGCAGCGGTTCGATACCGGCGTTGCGATACGCCGAACCGGCCAATACCGGAACCGCGCGCCGCGCCAGCACCATGGCCCTCAAGCCGATATGGATATCAGCGACCGACAACGTTTCGTCGGCCAGGTACTTGAGCGTCAGTGCGTCACTGGCATCCGCCGCAACTGCAGCGGCGTGCGCGTACGCCGTCCTGACCGTGCTGACCAAATGGCCGGGCACGGGGTTGGACGACATCGCCCCTTCGGCATTCCAGGACAGAAAGCGGTTGCCAAGAATGTCGATCGTTCCTTCGAACGTGTCGCCGGCGCCAACCGGCATTGCCAGCGGAACTGCGCAGGCGTCGAGGCGGGCCGTGATCTGTTCTACGACACGGTCGAAATCGGCGCCGATGCGGTCCATTTTGTTGACAAACACAATCGTCGGCACGCCGTGCTTTTGCGCCTGGCGCCAGACCGTTTCGGTCTGAGGCTGGATGCCGGCGACGCCGCACAGCACCGTGACGGCGCCGTCAAGCACGCGCAGCGAACGTTCGACTTCGATCGCGAAATCGATGTGGCCGGGCGTGTCGATCAGCGTGAACGCATGCTCATTCCACGCGCAGCCGATCGCGGCGGCGCCGATGGTGATGCCGCGTTCTTTTTCGAGGTCCAGGTGATCCATCGTGGCGGTGCCCTCATGGACTTCGCCAGTGCGGTGGATCTCGCCGGTCTTCAAAAGAATGCGTTCGGACAGCGTGGTTTTGCCGGCGTCAATGTGGGCAATGATACCGAAGTTGCGCGAGTTCGCGCGAAGGGTTGTTGCAGTCATGATGGTACTTTCTAACATGGCGGGCAGTCGTGGATTGTTTGGGCAAACAAGCGCTGCGGGAGCCATGCGACCACCCTTGTTCAGTGGCCCCGCGCGCGTTCTTCGTCGAGTAACTTCATGATATAAATGCTCCCTGGTGCGACTGCTGTCGGTGTTCGTAAAGGTCTGCTGCAAAAACAAAAAAGGCCCGCAGTGGGCCTTTTTGTTGGGTGCTCGTTGAAGAGCAACTCAGAGGGCGCACTCTCGCGGCCCGGGACGTTGTGAGCAACGTGCCGGGAAGGCGGGGGTAAAAAAGAGAATGTCCATTGAGTTCATGGGCCGAAGAATAAGCCCTGGTTTATTGAATGTCAAGAGAATCACTGCATCGTCTTCGGCGCGAAAGCCGGGGACGTGGTCCGACGATCGAAATGCTATATTCGCTTCTCGATCATCGTGGTCGAATGCAATGATCGAGAAGCCACTCGCTTCGCGAACTGCAAGGCAGGGCCTACCCAGGAAAATATGAAAACTACTCACACGGTGTTGGCTGCCTTGCTCACTGGGACGATGGCCGGCGTGGCGGCGTCCACCGACGATGTCGGCGGTCCGGGCCCGGCGATCATGGTTCTTTTTTTTGCTGAAATTGCGCTGGCCTTGATGAGCCTTCCCGCGCTTTACATTCTGTTCCGCGGTGGCCTCGGGTGGGCCAGGAAGCTGCGCTGGTTCCTGGCACTGGCCGCCGTCGACCTTGGCAGTTGCGGGCTCTTGTACATGGCCTTCTTTGGCGGGGGAAACGGGGACGCGATGTTCAGTCCAATTCCATGGATATTGGTGCTGGTTCCAGGCTATGTCCTCGCGTATTTCTACAAAGTGGCCGGGGACAAGCTCGCATCCGTCTAGTTTTGTATTTCGGGCTCGACCAGCTTGGCAAATTGGGCCAGCGATTCTTGCCAGCCGAGGTAGCACAACTCGACGGGGATCGCTTCGGGTATCCCTTCTTGCACGATATGGAGCCTGCATTTCGCCAGGCAGGTTCGGGTCATCGAATTTGTCCGTGTAACGAATGCGTTCGTTGGTCACCAGTTCGAGATACTCGCCACCAAAGGATGGGCCGTTCCCGGTATTGAAATTGGTGTGATGTGGCCAAGATCGAAGCGCTATTTGCTGCACTAATTCGATCGGCGCGGACAGGTACGCTAAGATGGCTATATTAACAATTCTTAATGGAATCCAATGAATTCGGTTTCGCTCGCTTCTGTCGTTGGAGTCACCCTCGCGCTGGGCGGGACCACGTTCCTGGCATTTGCCAAACGGCGCAAGCAGGCCGATCCGATTGACGCGCGCCGTCATTTGATGTTGACCTGGGGTGGCTGCATTGCGCTGCTGTGCGTCATCCTGTTTTGGGAACAGCGGCCACTATCGAGCATTGGCCTCGTGGCCGGCAATTTTCGCGCGTGGGGAATCGGCGCCTGCGTCGGTCTGGCGGTCGTGATGTCCAATGGATTGTTCCTTCGCTTCGGCAAGAAGACTGTGATGGATGGTTCGGTCGACACCTTGCTCAAGTTGGCTGCGAAGCCGCTGTGGTTCCGCATCGCTGTTGTCTTCACGGCGGGCATCACGGAAGAAATCGTGTTTCGCGGTTATCCGATTGAGCGGCTTGCCGAAATGACGGGCAGCCTGTGGCTCGCCGCGCTCGTTCCCTTGCTTGTGTTTACCCTGGCGCATTTGAGCGGATGGTCGGCCCGGCATCTGATCACGGTATTTTTTGCCGGCGCCATCCTGACCGGTTTGTACCTGTGGCAGAAGGACCTAGCCGCATGCATGATCGCGCACGCGATTATCGATGTCCCGATTATATTTCTGCCGCTGATCACGAAGAAACTGACCGCTGCCGTTGTCGACGCAAAACCAGCTTGAGAATGTGATGTTCCACCACGCGACCAGGCCGATTCGAAAAAACTGTCCGCTTATTTAGCGCCGCGATCAGGATAAACGCGAACGCGAGCGACATGCATCCGATTCGTTGCAGCGGTATTCAGCCAATTGAATTAACTTGCTAATTTTGAAATATTTAGTTTAGAATAAGCGCTCTTGGGCGCACCGCGAGGATTTATGTGAGGCCCGGCTTTCTTGCGTGGAACGGCGAGGCGGGGACACTATCAAACTCATCAAGTTGAAGCAGATTGTGGCGATTATCGCGACCTTCGTGGCCATGTTCGCCTTTGTGCTGCTGGCGATTCGGCCGTTGATTGCCAATCCACCGCCGGCCACGCCGATTCTTTGGCTGGCGCTTGGCTCCTTCATGTTCGCTGTGGTGGCGCTTATCGCGCATGCAACGGCGAAATGCCCGCGCTGCAAAAAGGAATTTGCGGGCGACTCTTCCGACGGCGGCGGGCCGGCGCCAAAATCGTTCGCCTCCACCTGCCAGTATTGCGGCTACCCGCATGACGCGCAATCGCACGTCGAGCATCCCAAAAACAAACGACCCGGTCGCAGGGCGAGCGGGTCGTTGGACTAAAACGCGGCGATGAAATCGGTAGTCAGATCACGTCGCGCTTTCAGTTTGTCGCGTGAAGAAAATTACTTCGCGACGACTGGTGCGGCTTCGGTCTTCACTTCTGCGACATGGGCAGCATGCTTGGCCTTGGTGGCTTTGCGATGTGCTTTTGCTTTGGTCTTGGTGGCGGTGGCTTTGGCATCGGCGACCTTGACGTCCGCTTTGGCATCTGCCTTGGCATCGGTCTTGGCTTCAGCAACGTTTGCTTTGTTGACGGCCTTGACTTCCTTGACTTCGGCTTTGATCGTGGTTGCCGATTTTGCGGCAGGCGCTGCTGGTGCGGTTGCGGCTGGCGCTTGAGCGAAAGTCGAACCGGCGGCGAACAGGGTGGAGATCAGGACTAAGGCGATTTTGTTCATGGTGTAGTTCCTTTGAGGTTCATGTAGCCAGGAGCGTTATTGCTACCCGTTGAGCTGATAACGCGGCCCGCGCTGATCGGGTGGACAGGCGTTACAACTTCTTACAGATCGGCTCGCTACCGGGCGCGGACGCAAAATAAGAAATCGTCATCCTCACACACGCGGGATCCACACGTGGCCTGAGTCGCCTCGACGCAGTTTCAGTATGGATCCCCGCGTGCGCGTGGATGACGATGGTTGATGATGCCGACGTCGGTGATGTCGCGATTTCTGCGTGACCGGCTGCGGATGGAGCGGAACCCGTCAATCAGATTCCGCCTCCATTTTGAGCCGTTCTACAACGACGGCATCCCGAACTGCGGGAACAGATCCGGCGCGCCGGCCAGCGCTGCCTTGGCCACATCCATCACGGCCGGGAAGTCCGGATACCAGCCTGCCGCCGCGCCAGGCTTGCCGCCCCAGCACATCGCGAAGCCCCAGTCGCCATTGAACTCCAGCACATTGCCGGTTGTGCTCAGCGAGCCGCCTTTCTGCCCATAGAACTTGTGATTGCCGAGCGACGCGGCGCCGTCCCAGCCATGGCCTGCGCGCAGGTCGGTGGTCTTGCCGCTCCAGGCGCTCTGCGTGGCCACTGCGTTATTCATCATCATTTCGATGGTGCTGCGCTTCATCGCCGGATTGTCGTCCGGGCTTTGCATGATGGCGATCAGGCGCGCCAGGTCAGTCGCCGCCGCCGACAGGCCGCCGCCGCCTTCCTGGCGCTCGAAGTTTTCATTTCCGTAGCCGAGCGGCACCAGGGTTTGCGCATCGCTCATCACGCTCGCGACCACCGGTATGTCCTGCGAACGGTAACGCGCCTCGTCGGCAGGCGTGCTGGCGATCAGGCTGGTCGCGCGCCGGATCCGGTGGATGAACAGCGGGTCGAGCAGGTAGTCCTGGAAGGCGTCGATCGGCCGCGTGCGGTTGCGCTTCTTGGCCACCACGCGGCCGAGCAGGTAATAGGCGCAGTTGTTGTAGCTCATCATGGTGCCCGGCGTGCCGGCCATGCCCAGCGTCGCGATGAAGGCATCGCACTGTTCCGCGTTCACCGGCAGGTGCCAGGAGCCGGCCGGCTGCGCCGCCATGAACGCGCCGCGGATGCCGACGTCGTCGCGGAAGCTGTTGGCGTCGATCGCGCTGGTGTGTTCCAGCAGCTCCTTGATGGTGACGTCCTGGAAGCGCGCATCCTTGGGCGCGCCGCCGGCCGGGGTTTTCAAATGCAGGATGTCTTGCAGCTTGTCGGTGAGCGCCAGCTTGCCTTCGCCAACCAGCTGATACACGGCCAGTGCGGTGACGAATTTCGACACGCTGGCAATGCGGAAGCGCGAAGTCGGCTGGCACACCGGCCAGTCAGGCTCGCCGTACGAATAGGCACGCGCGTACACCAGCTTCTTGCCATGCACGATGGCGAGCGACGCGTTCCATACAGGCGAATCGCGCATCGCCGTGTGGATCACGTTGTCGATGGCGGCATTGGCGCTCGGTCCGACCGGGGTGAACATTTGCGGTACCGGGTCTTCCTGCTTGGCGAATAGCGCGGTGTAGCGGGTGTCGGAACCGCTGCCGCCGCCTTGCACGCTGAGCGGGAAGAAGCCCTTGGCCGTCCAGGTGTTGAATTCGTTCTGGTAGGTGTCGGCGCTCATGCCGTGGCGCGCGACCCAGGGGCCGATGTCGTTGTGGACGAACACCGAGAAGAATTGGCCGGCGCCATTGGTGGCTACCTGGGCCGGCCGGCACCAGCCTGCCGCCTGCGCATTGAAGCGGGCCTGGTACTGGTCGCCGGTTTCATTGACGCCGTCCGCATTCCAGATAGTCTTGGCGGTGTTGGGCATCCAGATTGCGCAGTAGCGCGGCGTGGCGGCGTCGCCGTACACGGCCGCCGAATGCAGGATCAGGCCGTCGTCCTTGACCTTCTTGTTCATGCCCTGGATCGACTCGAGGTCGGTGTCCTTGCCCGAGCGCAGGCCGAAGCGCGTGAGCGCGATCGGCGACTGCATCTGGAACACGGCGGCGAAGCGCGGGTCGTTGGCAGTGCCGGTGGCGGCCAGGATGACGGGGCCGAAGCCCAGCTTGGCCTGATCGTCGAACACCTTCTGGAATTCGGCGCCGGTCAGCAGCGGCCAGTCGTGCTGGGCGACGACCACGGGACGCTTGATCATCACCGCCGTGTAGTGCGGCGCGCCGCTGGTGCCGTGGATGCTCAGCGAAAGAAACCGGTAACCGTTCTTGGCTGCGCTGTCGCGCAGCGCTACGTGCTCGTCGAAGGTCTTGCCATGCCATGCCGTGGTGATTGCCATGAGAGTCTCCATCAGGGTTTTGGATGGTGCCCGGCCGGAGCGCATGGCACCGATACTCGGGCGCAGCAGGCCCGGCTGGCGCGCGTCCCGCTAAGGCCGGCGTCAGAGGATGGAGTCTAACTTACAACTTTGCAATTTATTCACTTAAGCAAGACTGTATTTATGGCTGGATTTGCCAGAATCGATAGGAAAAATTAATGAATTGATACGGTTTTTGATGCTAGTTGATCAAAACTGCATCATGTCGTGGTCGTTGAAGCGTTGCTTGAAAGCGGCGGCATCGAAGGCGGCCGGTTTTCCGCTAGCCTCGCCCTCGATCAGCGCAGCGCGCACGGCATCGAATTCGGCACTTCGCTCCTGCTCGCGCCGGATCAGGTCGCGGATATATTCGCTGTCGTTGGTGTAGTTGCCCGCTTCAATCTGCGCCTTGATCCAGGCATCTTGTTTGTCGGTCAGCGTAATGGTCTTGCGCACGGTGCCCATGGCTACTCCCTGAATTTATCGCGCAAAATCGCGTTCCAAGAGGCGCGTTTGACCGCTCCTGCTAAAATCGCAGGTATGAAACGATCGCTTTTTTCGGCCCCAGCGCCCGCTGACAACAGCATTTCCCCGGCACTGGCTTTTGCCCCCAGCGGCCGTGTCTACCTGGACTTGTCGCCGGATGCGCAGGTGGCTGTGCCGGCTACCGCACTGGCGCGCATCGCGCATGCCTTCGAGCGCAATGTCCATGCCGGCATGCTGCACCTGGGCGCCAGCGAACTGGCCATTCCCTTGTCGCCGTCGCTCGCCTTCGGGCGCGAACTGGCGCACCTGTTCATGACGCGCCTGTGCGCCGCGCCCGGCCTGGCGCAGCAGTGGGACAGTCTGGCCTTGCCGCCGCCGCAAGCGGAACTGGCGCAGCTGCTGGCCGGCGTGCCGCCGATGCGCGGGGCCGAATACCTGGACCTGGCGCGCCTGCAGGCGCTGTGGGCCGACCTGCTGCGCGAAGCACGCGCGCAGATCGCGCTCGACCAGGGCGACGTCCAGGCCTGGCTGGCGCGCCAGCATCCGAGCTGGAACCTGCTGGGACGCGTGTGCTTTCACCTGGCCGAGAACAAGGCCAATCCCGACGCGCCGTTCGCCTTCCTCGCCACTTACGGCGCGACGGTGTCGCAGCAAGCCAAGGTCCAGCATGTGCCGCTCGGGCGCGCGCTGCAGGAATACGCGGGCAGCGAGAATCGCGACGCCATGCTGCGGCTGCTGATGCCGGTTCATAAAGCATCCGAGCAGTGCCCGTGGCTGGCCGCGCTGGTGGCGTCGGGCGCGATCTTTCACCCGCGTGCCTGGTCGCCGCACGAGGCGCATCAATTTTTACAGAACATTCCGCTGTTCGAAGCGAGCGGCATCGTGGTGCGCATTCCCGACTGGTGGAAGGCGGGCCAGCCGTCGCGCCCGCAAGTACAGGTCAATATCGGCCAGCGTGCGGCCGGCCTGGGTCTCGATGCCATGCTCGACTTCAATATCGCCTTTTCGCTGGGCGACGAAGTGCTGAGCGATGCCGAGTGGGCCGAGCTGATGGCCGCCGGCGCCGGCCTGGTGCGGCTCAAGGGCCGCTGGGTCGAAGTCGACCAGGCCCAGCTCGACGCCGTGCTGGCGCACTGGAACACGGTGCAGCGCCATGCAGGGGAGGGCATCTCCTTCCTGGACGGGATGCGCTTGCTGGCCGGCGTCAGTGCCGGCGCCAAGGAAACGCCGGCGCTGGAGGCGGCCCGCAGCGACTGGTCGCGCGTGGTCGCGGGCGACTGGCTCAAGGCGATGCTGGACGAGCTGCGCGATCCGGCGCAGGCACGCGGCGCGCTGCCGGGGGCGGAACTGAAGGCGCAGCTGCGCCCGTATCAGCAAGACGGCGTGCGCTGGCTGGCCTTGCTGAACCGGCTCGGCCTGGGCGGCTGCCTGGCCGACGACATGGGCCTGGGCAAGACGGTGCAGGTGCTCGCCTTGCTGTTGCTGGCCAAACGCGACGCCGATCCCGGGCCGCATTTGCTGGTCTTGCCCGCGTCGCTGATCGGCAACTGGCAAACCGAGATGGCGCGCTTTGCGCCTGGCCTGAGCGTACTCGTCGCGCACGCGTCGGCGCTGCCGGCCAAGAGCCTGGCCGCCTTGCCGGCCGAGCGATTCAAGCAGGTCGATGTGGTGCTGACCACCTACGGCACGCTGGCGCGCGTGCCCGCCTTGCGCGACACGCGCTGGTCAATCGTCGTGCTCGATGAAGCGCAGGCGATCAAGAACCCGGGCGCGCAGCAGACCCGCGCGGTCAAGCATCTGCATAGCCGGGTGCGGTTTGCGCTGACCGGCACACCGGTTGAAAACAGCCTCGGCGATCTGTGGTCGCTGTTCGATTTCATTTGTCCTGGCTTGCTCGGCAACGCCAAGGCGTTCGGCAGCTTCGTCAAGCGGCTCGAGGGCGGCGCACATGCGGCCTATGGACCGTTGCGCAAGCTGGTGCAGCCCTACATTTTGCGGCGCCTGAAAAGCGACAAGCGCATCATCGGCGACCTGCCGGACAAGACCGAGCTCAAGGCCTATTGCGCCTTGTCGCGCGTGCAGGTGAGCCTGTATCAGGCGGCGGTGGACGGCTTGCAGCGGCAGCTGGCCAGCCTGGACGGCATCGCCCGGCGCGGCGCCGTGCTGGCCCTGCTGATGCGGCTCAAGCAGATCTGCAACCATCCGGCCCAGTGGTCGGGCGACGGCCAGTACGCGCCGGCCGACAGCGGCAAATTCGCGCGCCTGCGCGAGATCGCCGAGGAAATCGCGGCGCGCCAGGAGAAGGTGCTGGTGTTCACGCAGTTCCAGGAAATGACGGCGCCGCTGCACGATTTTCTGCAGCAGATATTTCACCGTCCCGGCCTGGTGCTGCACGGCGGGACGGCGATCCGGGCCCGCAAGGGGCTGGTCGACCAATTCCAGGACGAGGCGGGGCCGCCGTTTTTTGTGCTGTCGATCAAGGCCGGCGGCACGGGGCTGAACCTGACCGCGGCGGCGCATGTGATCCATTTCGACCGCTGGTGGAATCCGGCCGTGGAAAACCAGGCCAGCGATCGCGCATACCGCATCGGCCAGAAGAAGAATGTGCTGGTGCACAAATTCATCTGCCGCGGCACCATCGAGGAAAAAATCGATGCGCTGATCGAGTCCAAGCAAAATCTGTCGAACGAGATCCTCGAAGGCGGCACCGAAGCGCGCCTGACCGAGATGAATGATGATGAACTTATTCGCATGGTGTCGCTCGATATCAATAGCGCCGCAATCGAATAATCAAGTACGGAGACCATATGGGATATGACGGTGATGGCTGGGCGCCTTATGTGTCGGTGGCCCAAAGGCGCGCCGATGCGGCCAGGCTGATCAAGGCGCTGAAGAAGAAGGGGCGCGTGTGCCTGCCGGTGGTGATCGAGCAGCGCGCGATCGCGACCACGTTCTGGGGCAAGAAATGGTGCGCCAACCTGGAAGCGTACAGCGACTATGAAAACCGTTTGCCGCGCGGGCGCACCTATGCGCGCAATGGCTCGGTGGTCGACCTGCAGATCGGCCGCGAAAGCATTACCGCGCTGGTGTCGGGCTCGAGCATGTATGAAGTGAACGTCACCGTGCGCCCGCTCGAACCGGCCAAGTGGCAATCGATCCTGGCGCGCTGCGCCGGCCAGGTCGCGTCGCTGGTGGAGCTGCTGCAGGGGCGCTTGTCGGCCGGCGTGATGGAAGTCGTCGCGCAGGCAGGCAGCGGCCTGTTTCCGGCGCCCGGGCAAATCCGCTTTCGGTGCAGCTGTCCCGATGGCGCGGGCATGTGCAAGCATATTGCCGCCACCTTGTATGGCGTGGGCCACCGGCTCGATCGGCAGCCGGAATTGCTGTTCTTGCTGCGAAATATCGATCCCGCGGAGCTGATCCAGAACGCTGTCAATGCCTCGCTGGTCCAGGCGCCCGCCGACACGGGCCAGAGCCTGGGCGACGCGGACTTGTCGGCCTTGTTCGGGATTGATCTGGATCTGGCGCCGCAGGCCCGGCCCGAACCGAAGACCATCAGCGCCAGCGAACTGACGGCGCGTGGCGCTCCGGTCCATATGCGCCAATGCTGGCTCAAGTCAGGCGTATTGCTGGCGAGCGGACAGCGCGCGGTGTATGTGCTGGCCGACGGCGGCGAGCAAGCCATCGCGGACTACCTGGCGCGGCGCGCCGTTTGACCGCAGGCCGATCTGGACGCGCCCGTGGGAATCCCGTAAGCTAGATCGCTCAATGCTCAGCGAACGGACATTATCTTGGAGCCTGCACTGATGGAATGGGGCGATCTGGCCACGCAGGCGCGCGCCGCGGGCGAGCTCGCGCCTGCGTGGAAGGCTTTCATCAAGACCAAGTTCTTCGTGGCGATCCTGCGTTCGGCGGACGATAATCCAAAAAACTTCTTGCTGCACATGCTGCGCAATCCTGATGACGGCACCGCGACGCTGGTCATTTCTGAAGCGCGCGAACGGCTCGATCCGCAGCACGGCGACGGTATCGTGGCCTTGTCGGGCGCCGACATCATCTGCCGCATCGAGGAGCAGGGCAGCATTTTGGTGATGCTGAACGACGGCGTATTCAGCATCTCGATGAAGCGCGTCGACTGGCTGCGCAGCGGCGTCGAAGTGACCAAGGCGCGCGTCGTCATCCGCAAGCAGCTGCGTGCGGCCGCGCCGGCGGCGCCGATGCCGGTGCTCAAAATCGTGCAGGCGTCCGAGCTGGCGGCCGTGTTCGAACCGGAACCTGAGACCGAGCCAGAGGCCAGAGGCTCGCCGCAGCGGACGTCCCTATTCAAGTCGCGCTTTTTCATGCCGGCCC
This sequence comes from Massilia sp., assembly GCA_025359245.1. Classification (GTDB taxonomy): domain Bacteria; phylum Pseudomonadota; class Gammaproteobacteria; order Burkholderiales; family Burkholderiaceae_D; genus Telluria_A. The sequence continues at coordinate 52,340 of JANYGW010000049.1, read as the reverse complement.
TGCTGGCGCTGGTCGCCATCGCGGTCTTCACGGCCATCATGATGGCGCTGACCACGGCGCCGGCGCCGCCCGTTTTCGAAGCGCCGCTGCCGGCACCCAAGGTCGCCACGCAGGCATTTTTTGCCCCCTTGCCGGCGCGGCCCATCACCACCTTCGTACCGGCCGATAACAGCTTCAGGGTCGACGTGCCCGGCCTGGCCGAGGAAGAGGAAATGTCGCCCGATCAGGTCAGCCGGGCCGGCAACGCCCGCACGCATGTATACCGGCTGCTGGTCGACGGCTGGACCTACCGGATGGAAGCGATCGATGACCTCTCGACGGCAGCGCAGGACCGCTCCGCCGAGATGGACGCCAGGCAGGAGGAGATCGTCGGCAAGGATGGCACGCTGATCCGGGCCGCGCCGGTCAAGCTGCGCGGCGCCGCCGGACGCGAAGTGCGGGTGCGCTTGCAGGGCGGCGGCGAGCGCGCGGCGCGCTTCGCCTATCTCGGCAGCAAATTCTGCCTGGTGATGGTGACGGCGCCAAGCAGCGATGGCTCGGCGCAGATCGACGTTTTCCTCAATTCATTTCAGCTCAATTAAGCCCGTGTCGCGCCGGCCCGCGCGGGCCGGCCGCGGACACGTACATCCTGATCAACGATAAAACAGCCGTTATTCAGCGCCCGATCATTTCCCCTTAAAGTTGGGCTGCGGCAATCCCACACCGCACAGCGCCTGCATGTCAGAAATATTGTATTATGATAAATATTTCCGTCCTGTTTATTGGTGGATTTGTCCTTTCCCCTTACCCAAAAGGCATGCATGAGCTCCGTCCTGACTGAACAGATCACTGCTGCGCTATCGCAATTTGCGAGCGCGAGCAGGCTGTACGCGCTGAACGTGGGCGATGGCGGCGCCGAGCTCGGCTCCGGTGGCTTGCTGGTCGAAGCCTTCGCCGCCGACGATGCCGTGCAAGGCATCGGCGGACGCGACGTGATCGTGCTGTCGACCGACGCCCATCTGGACCTCGCGCCGCTGCTCGGCCAGCCGGCCACGCTGGAAGTGAGCCTGGCCGACGGCAGCCGCGCCAGCTTTGGCGGCGACATCAGCGAAGTGGCGATGCTGGGCAGCGAAGGCGGCCTGGCGCGCTATCGGCTGCGCCTGTCGCCATGGATGTGGCGCTTGAGCCAGGTGCGCAACAGCCGCGTGTGGCAGGACAAATCGGTCATCGAGATTGTCGAATCGGTGTTTGACGCTTACGCGCCGCTGGCGATCTGGCGCTGGAGCGAGGAGGCTGGGCCGTTCATGGACGATGCGGTCGCGCGCAGCTATTGCTGCCAGTACCGCGAGTCGGACCTCGATTTTGTGCAGCGGCTGCTGACCGAGGAAGGCATGGCCTGGCGCTTCGAACAGACCGAAGACGGGCCTGGCGCGGTGCTGTTTTCCGACAGCACCCAACTGAGCGCGGTGCCGGAAGACGCGAGCAGCGACGCCGACGGCGGCATCCGCTTCCACAACGTGCGGGCCGGCGAACGCCAGGATACCGTGCAGTCCCTGCGGGCCGAGCGCAGCATCAGCGCATCGCTGACAACGGTGCTCAGTTACGACTACAAGGCCAAGCAGGCGGTGGCGGCGAGCACGCCATCGCGCCTGCAAAATGGCAGCAAGATTCCGGCGCTCGAATCGTTCGACATGCCGGGGCAGTATGCGTATGCGAACGGCGGCCAGGCGCAGCGCTATGCCGACCTGCAGATGCAAGGCAGGGAAGCGCGCAGCCAGTTGTGGCGCGGCCGTTCGACCTTGCGCACTCTGCGCGCCGGTACGCGCCTGACGCTACTCGACGCGCCGCTGCAGTCGCTGGGCGACGCGCCCGCATTTGCCGTGCTGCGCGTGGCCAGCGTGGGCGTGAATAATTTGCCGGCGCCGGCCCAGCAGGCCTTGGCTGAACTGTTTGGACCGATCCCGGAACTGCTGCAGGAAATCGTGCGCGACAATGAACCGGACGATTTCGCGCTGGCCATCGCGCAGGCGCGCAAGACCGGTTACGCCAACTGCTTCGAGGCGGTGGCAGCGGACGTGGTGTGGCGCCCGCAACTGGCGGACAGCGCGGGGCGCAACCATCCGCGTCCGACGGCACCTGGGTCGCAGAGCGCGATCGTGGTCGGCGCCGATGGCAACGACAGCGCCAGCGGCGCCGATGAACTGTATTGCGACCGGCTTGGCCGCGTGCGGATCCGCTTTCATTGGCAGGAAACCGGCGAGGCGAGTTGCTGGGTGCGCGTGGCGCAGCGCTCGGCCGGCGGCGGCATGGGCAGTCAGTTCTTGCCGCGCATTGGAACCGAAGTACTGGTCCAGTTCCTTGAGGGCGACATAGATCGGCCGATTATCGTCGGCGCCTTGTACAACGGCCAGGGCGAGGGCGGCGTGGCGCCGACGCCGGCGGGACTTGCCGGTGGCGAAAGCCAGGCGTCGCGTTTCGGTCCGGCGCATGATCACGGGCCGTCGGCGCAGGGCAATGTCGCGGGCGGGAATAGCCCGCTGTGGCACGGCGCCTCTGGCGACACGGCGGGCCACCGGAACGGCGCTGCGCAGTGGGGCGTGCGCAGCAAGGAGTTTGGCGCGTCGGGATACAACCAGCTGCTGTTCGATGACACCGATGCGCAGGGCCGGATCCAGTTGAAGAGCAGCCATGCGGCCAGCGAACTCAATCTGGGGCACCTGGTCCATGCTGCGGACAATTACCGCGGCAGCTTCCGCGGCAGCGGGGCCGAGCTGCGCACCGATGCGTACGGCGCGGTGCGCGCCGGGGCCGGGCTGCTGATCACGAGCTACAAGATCAATCACAATGCGGGCAGCCGCGATCCGGCAGGCGACAACGCGGCCGGCATCGCGATGCTGAAGCAGGCCACGACGCTGGCCGAGACGTTTAGCGGCGCGGCGACGACGCACAAGACGGTGGCCTTGTCTGCGCATGTGGGGGCGGCCAAGGCCAATGAGAGCGTGCTCGATGAGAAGTCGGCGCCGCTCAAGGCGCTCTTGACGGCGGTGTCGGGCATGCTCGGAAACGACAGCGTAGGCGCGGCCAAGGCCGACGCATCGGAAAAGAATGTCAGCGCCGGCGACGGCAAGCTGCCGCATGCGACCGACGCCATCATCGCCATTGCGGCGAAAGCTGGCCTGGGCGTGAATGCCGGCCAGAGCCTGCAGCTGGCTAACGGTGAGACGGTGACCTTGATGAGCGGGCAGGATAGTCAGTTCATCACGGGCGGGCAGATGCGCGTGCACACAGGGCAGGCGATTGGCGTGTTGGGTGGGGCGATGAAGGCGGGCGAGGGCGGCGTTGGTTTGCAGATGATCACGGCCAAGGATGCGATCGAGATTCAGGCGCAGGCCGATACACTCAGCGTGCAGGCGCGCGATGAAGTCAATGTGGTCAGTGCCAATGCGCATATCGACTGGGCGGCGGCGAAGAGCATCAGTTTGTCGACGGCGGGCGGGGCGAATATCACGATTGATGGTGGGAATATCACGGTCCAATGCCCAGGCAAGATCATCATTCACGCAGGAAAAAAGACTTTCTTTGGCCCAGAGAAGTTGAATTACGCTCTTCCAGCGCTTCCAAGATCGGTATGCGTTGAATGTATGCTTAAGGCTCGCCGTGCCGGTGCACCGTTCACATTAAAATAAAATGCTGACACTTCAAAATATTCTTGACTTGAGCTTTAAGGATCCCTTGCACGCGTCGCACGGGTTTCTATACGCGTTGATCGATCATGGGGGCATGCCAGGCCTCGCCAAAAAATTAGCTCAGACAAGAGTGGAATATCTAAGTTTGTTTGCCAACTCGCGGGATGAGGGGGCATTGGCCGTTGCGCCTCTGCTTTTCAAAATTGATACAAGAAGCGATTCGTACCAGCAGCAAGCATTGCTGAGATGGATTGGCGAGCAAGGCACATATAGTTCTAGTGTTCTATTCATGGTATCGCCATTCTCGTTGCCTGAACTTGCACTCCGACTCGCAGCGCGCCTCGACGCTAGTTTACCCGATGACATGGATGTCGTGCTTCGGTTCTTCGACACACGCACATTCGAAGAACTCATGACGGTTTTGTCTGCGCAGCAAAAAAATGCATTCTTGTGTGTAGCTGATTGCTGGTGGTTTGTTGATCGCAAAGGCGACTTACAGCGTGTTGCCGCCACGTTTACAGAAATTGACTCGCATGACATTCCGCTGAAGCTAACGCAAGAACAGGAGGGATATTTGATCCAAGCAAGCGAGCCGGACCAAGTCGCGGATTTACTTCTTTCTGGGCTGCCTCAGCAATACGACAAACTGTCGCCGATAGTCCGACACGATTTCATAATGCGCCGTATCAGTGCTGCGCGGCTTGTAGGGATTCAGGCAATTCACGAACTTTCTCTATACTGTGCCTTGGCCTTATTGTACGGTGAAAATTTTGCCTCCCAACCACATTGGCTTGTCGCTTTGTCGATTGTCAAATCAGGCGAGCAGAGCCTGGCACAAGCTGTGGAACAAGTTGAAGCAGAGAATGAATTAGAGGAAATCGCATGAGGAAAAATATGATCGTAAACGGATGGGTTCAAGCGTGGATATCCTTGATCTTCGCCATCATGTTTTTGCCGACATTGGCGGCATGTAAAGAGCAGTCTCCAATGGCAGCAGCGACTGATGAGGTGGAAAAAATTTTGCCAACTGGTACGGAAGTGTCTTTAACACTCACGGGATACAACTACACGAATCGTTACATCGATCAATTTAGCGCTGATGGGCAAGGCGGCGGAAATCTCCACGTAAGTGGGCCTGCTGGAGGCGGCGGCGGAAGTGCGTGCTGCGTCGGCTATGTAATCGGTGCACGTCCCTGGAAACTCGCCGTTCGATGGCAAGCCGATGCATGCACATTTAATGAAGGCGTTTTCAGTAACGGCGAGAAACATCACGAAATTTATAGTTTCTTCAAAGAAGCTGAAGTCCAAATGGATCCGCATATTCCGGCACATCCCCGCTATCTGGAAGTTCATTTTTATCCTGATGGCCATGTCGAAGCCGCAATTACGGAACACAGTTCGCCGCCCCGAATGGAACTGGATCAATCTCGTGAGAATAAAACTCCGTTTAAACAATGTCCAAATAATATTCGTCCGGAAAAATAAAACCAATTTTTTGATGCCGCTGTTAAAAAAGCGGTTCAGGGCGTATCAGAGATCATTAATTTTAACGATTTCGTATACTGACTCATAATTTTATGATAATTAAAATATGACCACTCTTCCAAAGAATGATGGAGTCGGCGATAAGCTGGCGCCCCCGTTACGTCAACCTGCGGACCGGATGCGCAATTCGGCAGAGCAACGTATTAAAATCCCGGCAGATGCAACGCCCAAAGTCTCCATCAGCAAACTCGCGAGTTTGGGTCTGGAAATGAAAAATAATGCAACTTCCACCGGACCAGTGGGCAGTTGCGTACAAACGCTATGGTTCTCTTTCTTTTTCGATGGAACCGGGAATAATCTTAACGCAGATTTGGATGGGTTGAAGCACAGCAATGTAGCTAAATTGTATCGAGTGCACAAAGGCAGTGAAGATAATGGAGGGGCCGGGCCTAAGCCAGGTGAGTCCGCAAAAGGTATTTATCGAATTTATATTCCCGGCGTTGGTACGTATTTTCCTGATATTAATGATGAAGGGGGAACTAGCAAGGAATTGGCATTTGCGAATTACGGAACCAATCGTCTGGACTGGGCTTCTACCCATTTTGATGAAAAAATGGACGCGCATATAAAACTTGCGAAAAATCCAGCAAATGCCATCGTTGAGATAAATATCGCAGTTTTTGGTTTTAGCCGCGGTTCTGCTTTGGCCCGTGCTTTCATTTATGACTTTGTTGAAAAACGTTGCAAGCAAGATACAAAGCGGCAATGGAGACTAATGCCTGGCGGCTACCCAGTTCGAATTCGATTCATGGGACTATTTGATACTGTTGCCTCGGTTGGGATGGCAATGGCTGCAAATAATATGGAAAAAATTGATGCTGTGAATGGCGATACGAAGAGCCATATAGCCAACAGGCTCTCTATCTACCCCGACATTCGACCAGAGGTATTGGCATTTGCGCCGGAGGCAAAACCCGGCGCTGATCCTGCCCCAGGAAGATACGATGGGCACCTACGATGGGGCGGGCGATTGGAAATCCCAGAGATGGTCGAAGAGGTGCGGCATTTCGTCGCTGGCCATGAAGTTAGAAACTCATTTCCCGTTGATAGCGTGAGCCGTATTGATAAACATGGAAAAATCATTAAGGCAGGTCATTTTTACGAATATGTCTATCCCGGCGTGCATTCGGATGTTGGCGGCAGTTATCGGCTGGGCGAGGGCGGGAAAAGTTTGCAATTCAATAAAAAGCTTGGGCTAATTACTCTACGGGAAATGTATAAACTTGCATTGAATAAGGGGGTGCCGTTGTTGGCAGAGCAGGCGTGGTCTGACTTTAGTAAAGTGGATTTTCAGTTGGATCCTGATGCTGTCAAAGACTATAATTATTATATGAGTAAGATTAAAGTCGCTACATTAACGGTAGGAAATTTGTTTAACGCGCATGCGAGATTATTCTATGAGTGGCGATTTCATTCAATACACCAAAAATTAAAAGGTGATCGAAGTGAAACATTGCGTATCGATAAAAGCAATGTTTCCTACAGGGCTGAAGGAGCCAATTTGGAAGGCGAGATAAAAGCACTCGAAAAGAAGGATCTTGCCGCAAAGAAGGCGCTAGAGATAGCATGTCAAAATCGATATGTCTATGCGCAAAGTGGGCCTCGCACAAATAATTCAAAAGAAGAACTGGCGGCATTAGACGGTAACATCGCGGATGCAAAGCGTGAACAAATCAAGAGCCTGGATGCCCTGCGAGGAGCAAGAGCAAAATTCGGATCGCTCCCCAATACGGCGGATCTATCTCAATTGATAAGTCTTTACGATAGGCAGCTGATGTTGGATGCGCAAGCGATATTTGAAGTATTGGAGAATCCAAGACTTAGCACATACAAGCGAGGATTTGCTACTCAGCGAAGTACACTACGTCCGCACTACAGAATCCTAGTGGAAGCGTATGAGAATGAGTTCATCAAGGATAAAGGAATGACGGATGAAACGATCATTTCTTTCTTCGAAAATTATGTTCATGATTCATTGGCCGGATTCGGAAAAGACGCAACATTGCCGTCGGACCCGAGAGTGATTTATCTCGGTGGTGACGAAAAATTGGAATATGCGAGACTGGATCAAAATATCGACCTGGATTCTGAGTCGCTTGTTGCATGATCTTTCCGTATGCCGTATGCCGTATGCCGTATGCCGTGTGAGGCAAACAGGCTCCCGCGATCGCAGAGATTATTGCGCTGATCAAGCGCATCACATTTCTCGACACATCGCCCAAATGAACGGCCACACCGCGCACGCTGTGCGCCTACCATCGAACAAGTGCGTTGCGGCACGGGCGAAGATCGGCTTTTTCCTGGTTGGCTTGACAGTCGCTTCCGTGTGCGCGGCGCAAGACAGCAAGCTGACCTTCGCGCCCTCGCACGGGATAATCGCCGAGGTGGCGGCCCACGGAAATGTGGTCACGGTGGCATTGAAGGGCCGGAAAAAAACCATAACGGAAATCATCCAGGTTGACACGGAAAGACACTTGAGGCTCAGCGTTGACGATTACAATTTCGATGGCGTGCCCGATTTCGCAATCGCGCACACCGACGATGGCATGGGCACTTCCACGGTCTACCAAATCTATGTCTATTCACCCAAACAGAACAAATTCATTCCGTTGTCGCCGAAATGCGGTGATGAATTCATCAATGTGCGCGTGTCGAAGAGAGCGCGGCAACTGACGAATTCGTATTGGGCTGACAACCGGCTCAACACATGCGCCATGCATTATTGACGTGGTAATGCAGGCAACTCTGTTGCAAGCCGGCACATCTGACACATATCATTGCAATACTTCTCCAGCCGCGATAAATTGTTGGGCGTCCAAGAATATTGCTTTGGGAAACTATCAACAATGAACTCGCTGAACATCCTTGCCCGCACTCGGCTCAACCGCATCGCTGCCGCCGCGCTGTTCGCCCTGTGCGGCGCCGCCGTGCCTGCGCCGGCCTGGGCCGACACCAGCTACTACATGGTCACCACCTATGATGTGGAAGGCCAGGCCTCGATCGATTACAAATACTGGAACGCCCACTATCGCGGCAAGACTGTCGCCGGGCCCGATCTCGGCATCGGCTACGGCATCACCAGCCGCTGGTACACCGAACTGTATGGCGGCTGGATCAGGGTAGGCGACGGCGCCGCGCATTACGTCGAAACCGCCTGGCAAAACGATTTCATGCTGACCCAGGGCCAGTTCGACGTCGACGTCGCCTTGCATACCAAGATAGAACGGCCGCAGGACCGTGAAGAAGGCTACGCGCTTGAATGGGGCCCGGTCCTGAAAACCGATATCGGCCGCGTGCAACTGAACGCCAACCTGTTCTTTCAGCGCGACTACCGGGTCACCACGCCGGGCAGCGACAATCACACCGAACTGGCCTACCAGCTGCAGATGAAATACCGCTGGAAGAGCTGGTTCCAGCCCGGCCTGCAAGCGTTTGGCGAAGTCGGGCAGTGGGATGACTGGCTGCCGTCCGACCAGCAATCGCATCGCGTTGGCCCGGCCTTTTTCGGCAGCTACCCGATCGGCAAGCAGGAATTCAAATACGAAGCGGCCTACCTGATGGGCCGCAATTCGACGCGCGCAGCGAAGAGCTTCGTCATGCGCGCGCAGTTCATCTTCTAAAACCTGAGTCGCATTTGTTCCTGCGTCCCCGCAGATGCGCGCTTTGCCAGACGTGACGCGTCAGTGTTTTTCGTCGTGTATCATCTGGAAAAAATGGAGAGACAATGAAAAAACTGATACTCATATTCGCGATCGCCTTGACCGCCTGCGGCAAAACCTCGGCGCCCGAAAGCCCGCTCGACGCCGCCGCGCGCCGTACCTGCATGGATACCATTGAGGCGCGCGCGATCAATCGCAATTCCGTCTCCTACAGCGGGGACAATGCGCCGGCGGTCAAGAACGCCAAGGGGCAGTTGACCTTCGCCCTCAAGTTTTCCGCAAAAAGTGAGATCGGCATGGCGACCACGATGGTGGCGCAGTGCGTCGTGACGGCCGACGGCAAGTCGCTGGTCGAGATCGCGGTAAAAGAGAGCCGCTAAAAACCAACGACCCACTCGCGGGGCGAACGGGTCGTTGGTCGACCGGCGTTACCGGTCATGGTCGTGCGTCGGATATTATTTCGCGACGACTGGTGCAGCTTCGGTCTTCACTTCTGCGACATGGGCAGCATGCTTGGCCTTGGCGGCCTTGCGATGTGCTTTTGCTTTGGTCTTGGTAGCATCGGTTTTTGCATCGGCGACCTTGACGTCCGCTTTGGCATCTGCTTTGGCATCGGTCTTGGCTTCAGCAACGTTTGCCTTGTTGACGGCCTTGACTTCCTTGACTTCGGCTTTGATCGTGGTTGCCGATTTTGCGGCTGGCGCTGCTGGTGCGGTCGCGGCTGGCGCTTGAGCGAAAGTCGAACCGGCGGCGAACAGGGTGGAGATCAGGACTAAGGCGATTTTGTTCATGGTGTAGTTCCTTTGAGGTTCTTGGAGCCAGGAGCGTTATTGCTACCCGTTGAGCTGATAACGCGAAGCAAACTGATCGGGTAGACAGTCGTTACAACTTCTTACAGTTGCGGCTCAGTGGCGGCGGCGTGCTTTTCCAGGTAGTGCAGGAATTTTTCTTCGCAGATCGCCTTTTCAAACAGGAAACCCTGATATTCGAGGCAGCCGCATTCCGCCAGCGAGCGCTGCTGATCCTGCGTTTCGACGCCCTCGGCGATCACCGAAATGCCGAGCGACTCGCCCAGCGTGACGATCGAGCGGACGATCGCGGCATCGTGCGCGCTGGTGGCGATGTGGGTCACGAACGAAATATCGATCTTCAGTTGGGCCAGCGGCAGTTTCTTCAGATAGGACAGCGCGGCAAAGCCGGTGCCAAAGTCGTCCAGCGAAAACGTGACGCCATGCGAGCGCAACAGGTTCATCTTGTCGGCGGTGCTGTTCAAGTCCTCGACGAACAGGCTTTCCGTCAGTTCCAGTTTCAGCAAGCGCGGGTCGGCGCCGCTGCGTTCCAGCGCGCCGAGCACCATGTCGGTAAACGCAGGATGCGCAAACTGGACCGCGCTGACGTTGATCGACAGCGGCAGTTCAAGCGAGCTCAGGCAAGCGCGCCACGCCACCAGCTTGCGGCACGCTTCTTCCAGCACCCAGCCGCCGAGTGCGTGGATGAGGCCGGTTTCTTCGGCCAGCGCAATGAACTCGCGCGGATGCACCATGCCGCGCCGGCTGTGGTTCCAGCGCAGCAATGCCTCCGCGCCGATCAGTTCGCCGGCGCTATTCATTTGCGGCTGGAAATGCAGGGCAAACTGCTTCTGGTCGATCGCGCTGCGCAGCTCTTCCTCGCGGTGCATGCGGCTGACGGCGGCCTGCTGCGTGGCCGCATCATAAAAGCTGATGCGCAAATCCGGCTGTGCACGCGCATTCGACAGGGCCGAGTCGGCTTGTGCAAGCAGGTCGGCGATATCGATGCTGGCGCGCTCGAAGACGGCGATGCCGATATTGGCTTTCAGGCGGCGCTTGCCGATCAGCGCTTCGAACGAGGTCAGCAGTTCCAGCTGGATCTGGGCGGCCAGCTTTTCCGCGGCCTGGGCGGCCCGGTTGAAATCGCGTTCTTCGGCCGAGCAGATCAGCGCAAATTCATCGCCGCCGATGCGGGCGACAAAATGGGGATCGGGCAGCATCGCCTGCAAGCGCTGCCCGATGGCGCGCAACAGGCGGTCGCCGGTGCGCCGCCCGCGCAGGTCGTTGATGGCCTTGAAATGATTCAGGTCGACCACGATCAGGGCGCCGAAAGCGGGGCTGGCCTTCGCCGCGCGGCGCAGGCCGCGCAGGCGGCGCAGCAGGTGCGAGCGGTTCGGCAAGCCGGTCAGGTTGTCGAACAGGGCGACCCGGTGGAATTTTTGCGCCCATGCGCGACTCAGGCTCAGATCAGTGTTGATGGCCAGCACTTTGGGGCGGGCGCTGCTGTTGGCGCGCTCGGCAAACGTGCTCATCCGGGCGGCCATTTCCACCGGCGTGCCATCCTTGTGCAGATAGCGGACGTTGCCCGCCCATGCGCCCTCGGCGTCGATCGCCGCGACGATCTCCTGGACGACTTCGGCGCCCCCGTCGAACAACTGGATCGGGGAAATGTCCGACGCTTCCTGGGCAGTCCAACCCAATAGCCGCTCGGCAGATCGATTCCAGTAGGTGACGGCGCAGCGCTCATCGACGACGAAGATTGCGTCTTGCGCGTTTTCCATCAACGCGGCGCGCTCGGCCAAAATGTCCTGCGCCTGCTTGATATAAGAAATGTCTGCAGGGTTGGCCTGGCTTTTGCTGTGATTTTTACTCATTGGTCATACTCCAAATTAGTGGCGCGTTGCGGCGCGCAGCGCAGGCCGCATTTGCGCGGCACACAGCTGTACTTCGAGCGCGAGCTTCTGTCCTTCCGTAATGCTGCCGGTTTGAAACGAGTGCTCGATGAGCTGGGCAATGACGCGGCCGGAAGTCGCTGCGCCGGACTCGCACAAGGCCAGGGCGTCGATGCTTGTGTACAGTTGAAGAAAGTCGAGGGGTGTCGAGTCGGGTAGTAATTTGTCAATCAAGAAAGCACGCTGTTTGTTGAAATAGCTGCGAGCACGACGGAGGGCGCGTGCCGCAAAAGAGGAAATGGATTCTAGTGGCATTTGGCGCGCGCGTCGGTAAGGGATCAGACATACCTGGCCGACACAGGTGGTGACTCAATGCAACGGGTGCAGCATCTGCAGAATTTGGGTTCGTCCGACTTGATAACATTCGCACGCCGCCGCCTCGAGGCCGGCGCGATTGCGGATCTTCATGTGGCCGCGCTTGTAGTCGATGTGGCCCGCCAGCTGGAAGGCCTTGGCGACCACACTGACCTGGGGACGATGCACGCCCAGCATGTCGGCGATGAATTCCTGGGTCAGGTTGAAACGGTCGGCGCCGACCCGGTCATGGGTCATGAGGATCCAGCGCGCGAAGCGTTCCTCGATGTTGTGGAGCCGATTGCAGGCGACCGATTGCGACACCAGTGCCAGGTAGACGCTGAGAAAGCGCGCGGCAGCGTGGCGCAGCGCACTGTCGCCGCGGATCGCATGTTGGAAATCGGCAACCGACATCTGGACGGCATCGCCGCTGACCTGGCAGATCGTCGTTTCCGCCCAGGCGGTGCCGTCGAGCAGGACTTCAATGCCATGGAAGCCTTCGCGCCCGATCGTCCCGATTTCAACGACCATGCCGTTTTGCATGTATGCGAGCACCGATAGCACTGCGCCGCAGGGAAAGACGATCGTTTTCGCCGCATCGCCGCGCAGGCCGACCACTTTCTTTGCCGCGCATGTGATCGGTTTCAGCTTTTCCTCGATGTCGGCAAACTCGGCGTCGCTGAGGAAACCGAGCAAGGCGTTATCCGGACGCGTGCGCAACGTTGTCATGGAATGTAATTTAGCGTGTCGGATGGCCGCCGGTCTGTTCTAAGCCAAAAGAGTGCTGCCGTGACGGCGCTGGCGAGAGTGCTATTCAATAGCAAAATTAGTTCCAATGAATCGCAATCATGATGTATATTCATGGATACTTTTTGTGTAACTACTCTTCGGGCGAATGATGAAACTGGAAGATTGTCGGATCGGCTTGCGTCACCTGGCGCAAGAACCAGGCTACTCGGCGATCGCCATCATCGGCCTGGGCATCGGCTTTGCCGCCTGCATAATGCTGCTCGGTTTTGTGCAGTACTCGTGGCGCTACGACGCCCAGGTGCCCGACGTCGACCAGGTCGTCGTCGTCAAGCAGCGCTTCAATGTCGATCCGCTTGCGCCATGGTTCGACCAGGCGCCCCTGATGCTGCGCAGCGCGGCGCTGAAGACACCCGGCGTGGCCGACGCGACCGCGTTCTTTCGCGTCGATCCGCTGCCCACCGTGCGCGTCGACGGCCAGTTGCGCAAGATGCCCACGCTGCTGGTGCTGCCGCATTTTGCGCAGGTGCTGGGCCTGGCCGCGCAAGAAGGCGACCTCGACGCCGCGCTGACGCGCCCTGAAGGCCTGGCCCTGACCGAGCAGACGGCCAGGCGTTTGTTCGGCACCCCGCATGCGCTCGGACGCACGCTGCAGATCGGCGACGAGCTGCTGCGCGTGAGCGCGATCCTGCCTGACCGGCCGGCCAACACCACCATCCCGTTCGAGGCCCTGTACGGTGTCAATTCGGTCATCAACGCGCCGCAGGTCCGCACCGAACTGCAGACCGGCGAGCATGGTGCCTGGGGCAAGGTGCTGCTGCGCGTCGCGCCGCACAGTGCCATCGCCGCGATCGGTACGGCGCTGCAGGACGCCGTCGACAAGGCACCCGGGGTGCAGGACATTCCGCCCGATGTGCGGGCGCGCCTTGGCGGGCGCAAGGTGATGGACCTGGCCCTGTCGCCTCTGCGCGAGGCTTACTTCGACCGCGACGTGGCGCGCAATCCCATCGGGGCGCCAGGGGACCGCGGCGACCGGGTGACGGTGGCCGGCCTGGCCGTGATCGCGATCCTGATTCTCGTCATCGGCGCAATCAACTACGTCAACCTGGCGACGGTGCGGGTGCTGCAGCGCCAGCGCGAGATCGGCATGCGCAAGGTATTGGGAGCGACAGTGCGCCAGCTCGTCCTGCAATTCATGGCCGAATCAATGGCCGTGGCAATGCTCGCAACTGGGCTCGGCCTGTTCCTGGCTTACCTGGCCTTGCCCCTGTTCGCGGACCTGGTGCACCGCAACCTAGATGGACTTTTTTCGGCGCCGAATGTCGGCCTGGTGGTGGTGCTCGGCATGGTGCTCGGCGTACTGACAGGCATACAGCCGGCCTGGACCGCATTGCGGGTGCGTCCGGCGCAGGCGCTCGGTGGGCGCGCCAATGCCGAATCGTCGGTCGGCACGCGCTTGCGCAAGGTCCTGACCGTGCTGCAGATCGCCACGGCCGTCAGCCTGGCCAGCCTGTCCATGGGCATCGCCTTGCAGACCAACTTCGCGATCCACGCGTCGCCGGGATTCGATCCTTCGCCCCTGCTGATCGTCGACCTGCCCGAACGGGGCAAAAAGAACGAGGCGGTGCGCGGTTTCATCAACGAGCTTGGGCAGCAGCCGGGCGTGCAGGGCATCGTCATCTCGGAGCATGTGGTTGGCCGCATCAATCACGCGTTCATACAAGAGCTCAAGCGCGACGGCGGGCCCAGTGTATCGATGGAGGCGAAGCTGGTCGACACCAACTTCTTCGACGTGTATCGCTTGACGCCTGCCGCGGGACGGCTGTTCGACCGCCGCATCGACAAGGAAAACGATGCGCAGCCGATCGTAATCAACGCCATCGCCGCGCGCCAGTTGGGCTTCGCCACTGCCAATGCGGCAGTTGGACAATTGCTGCAGCGCGTGGACCAGGATGGAAAAGTGCTGTCGCACCGCATCGTCGGTATCGCCCCCGAGCTGCGCTTTCGCTGGCTGCACGACGCCCCCGGCGCGACGCTGTATCAGCTCAATACCGAATGGGCAGGCACGCTCAGCGTGCGCGCGGCTGGCCCGGTGGCCGACGTCGAGCGCGCGGTCGCCGCATTGTGGCCGCGTTACTTCCCCAACGCGATCATGGAGACCCAGCGCGCCGGCGACATCCTCGCGGCCAACTATGCCGACGATGCGCGCCTGGCCCAATTGCTGGCCGTGGCCACCGCCATCGCGCTGGCCATCAGCGCCTTCGGCATGTACGCGTTGTCGGCCCACCTGGTCCAGCGGCGCGCGCAGGAAATCGTGTTGCGCAAACTGTACGGGGCAGGGCGCCGCCAGATCGCCATCCTGCTCGGGCGCGACATGGGCACGCTGATGCTGGGCGCGGCGCTGCTCGGCCTGCCGCTGGCCTTCGTGGCGGTGGCGCGCTACCAGGCCGGCTTCGTCGAACACGCGTCGATGGTCTATTGGATGCCATTGCTGGCGCTGGCCGGCGTGGCCGCGGTCGCGCTGCTGGCGGCCATGCGCCATGGCTGGCGCGCGCTGACGATGCGCCCGGCCCAACTGCTGCGCTGATGACCGCGCCGCTTGTTCACCAACCCCACCCAGGACGATTCATGTCGAACAGATTCTCCCCCTTCTTGCTGTCAGCTTGCCTGCTTGCGCCCGCCGCGCAGGCCCAGGAAATCAATGTCTTCGACCAGGTCGTCCACGCCGGCGCGGCGATGGTCGTCATTGCCGCGATCTCGGTGCTGGCGGCCGCGGTCGCGATCGAGCGCCTGCGGCACCTGCGCCTGCGCGCGATCGCGCCGGCCGGCATGGCCGCCGAAGTGCAGGCCCTTTGGCGCAGCCGCAATTTCAACCAGGTGCGCGACATGGCGGCCATGAGTGACAGCACGCTGGGGCGCATCGTGCTCTACATGGTCGAGAACCGGCACAAGGAGGCGCGCGCCGTCTCCGACAGTTGCGGCGACATCGCCTCGCGCGAGCTGCGCCAGCATCAGCAAAAGGCCTACGCGCTGGCGGTGGTGGCGACCGTGGCGCCGATTGTCGGCTTGCTCGGCACCGTGGTCGGCATGATCGAATCGTTCCACGCCATCGCCTATGCCGGCGGGATGGGCAATCCGGCCCTGCTCGCCGGCGGCATTTCCAAGGCGCTGGTCAACACCGCGTCGGGCCTGTCGGTCGCCTTGTGCGCGCTGGGCGCCCACCATTTCTTCAAGCACCGCGTGGTGTCGTACGGCCTGCTGCTGGAAAAGGACGTCAACGCGCTGCTGGAGGAATCCGCCAGCCAGCTGAAGGTGGCCTGAGATGCGGGTCGACCTGTCCGATCACGAGGAGCCGGAAATCGGCCTGGTGGCAATGATCGATTGTATTTTCTTCCTGCTGATGTTCTTCATGCTGGCGACCACGTTCAAGCAGCAGGAGGACATCAAGCGCCAGAAGGAACTGCATGTCGACTTGCCCAAGGCCGAAGCGTCGGTCGTGCGCGCCGCTGCCGCGCAGGATGCGCTGGTCATCGGCGTCGACCGCGAAGGAACATTGTTTGTCGACGCCGAGCCGGTCACGGTGCAGCAGCTGCATGCGCTGCTCAACCGGGAAGCGGCGGCCAATCCGCAGCGCAGGATCCGGATCGACGGCGACCGCAGTACGCCGTACCAGAACATCGTGCATGTGCTCGACCTGTGCCAGCTCGACGGGCTGACCAATATCGCGATGCACACGCGCGACTGACGATGGCGACCGCAGGCCGCCGGCCATACCTGATCGCCTCGCTGGCCGTGCACGCCGCTGTGCTGCTGGCGATCTTCTACGTCGGCCCGTATCGGATACAGACGGCCACGCTGGACCGCCACGTCAAGCAGGCGCACACGGCCGACATGCAGAAGCGCGTGCAGGAACTCCATAAAATCAAGGACCTGATGGCGCAAAGCCTGCGCGAGCAGGGCGCCCCGCCCAAGGACGGCGGCGCCGCGGACGATGCTGCTGCGACGCCGCGCCAGGCGCTCGAACAGGCGCGCCGCCTGACGGACGCGATTGAACAGATGGAGCGCCGCGCCAAGGCGCAGGAGCTGGCGCGCCTGCTCGGCATCCCGGAGCAGCAGGCACTGCGCCAGCTGCCGGCCAGGCCGAAGGACAAGCCGCCGCTGACAGCGGCCACCAATGAACAGGCGCTGGCCGAGCTGCAGAAATACCAGCAGCTGGCGCGCAACGCGCTGCTGCAGCGCGAGCGCCAGATCGAACGGCAGCGCGACGGCGCGGCCGTGCACCAGGGCAGCGATGCCGCCGCCCGTGGCGTCGAAGCGGGCACTGGCGCCAGCGCCGCCACCGGAATGCGCGGCGAAGGCGGCTCGACGCGCGGGCGCGGCATTGCCGGCGCCGACCTGCCGACCGGGCCGCACATCGAAATCCGGCGCTATATCACCCAGACCGGCATCGCGATCCGCAACATGCCGCGCGGCGGCGCCTGGGACTTTGCCGCGCCGGCGCACGATGTCGCGCGCGGTTATGGCGCTTACCTGCCGTCGCCGCCAGCCGATCCGGCCAGGATGCGCAAGCTGGCCACGCATGCGATCGGACCCGGCGCCCCGTTCGCCGATCGGGTCTACCTGAACCATTGGTACGTGATCGGCCCATTTGCGGGGAACGGCCAGGCGTCGATCGACACCGTTTATCCGCCCGAAATGACGCTCGACCTGGACGCAGAATATCCGGGTCTGCGCGGGCGCACGCTGAAGTGGGAATATGCGACCAGCCCCGACTATCCGACCGTGCCGCAGGACCGCGCCCAGGATGCGGTGTACTACGCCTATGCCGAAGTGGTGATGGCCGAGGAGGCCGACCTGGTGCTGTCGATCGGCGCCGATGACGATTCGAAGCTGTGGCTGAACGAGCGCCTGCTGTGGGTCAGCGGCGACGACGCGAAGGCCTGGTACAGCAGTCCCGGGTATATCGGGCTGCACCAGGAGATCGCGCAGTGGAACCTGTCCGAAGGCAGGCGCAAGGTCCATTTCAACAAGGGCCGCAACCAGCTGTTGTTCAAGCTGTATAACGGCGCGTCGCTGATGTTTTTTTCCGTCGTGATCCTGGCCGATGGCTAGCGTTTGATCCGCGTGAAGCCATCGTCGCTCCACGCTTCGCTGCCCACGCCGTGGTGAACAAAGAATAGTCCCTCCGGATCGTATTTCTGCTTTACCTGCGCCAGCCGGGCGTAATTGCTGCCCCAGAATGCCGTCTGCCAGTTGGACAGGAAATAGTCGCTTTCGGAGACGTACGATCCGGCACCGGGCGCGGCTTTCAATAGCGCGTCCATCGCCTTGCCGATTTCGCGCGCGCTGCTCCTGGCGTGCGTCTGGTCGGACGCCGCGCCCGGCATGCCGGGGAACTGCGGCGCGCCGCCGCCGGCGACGATGGCCAACGCAAAAGCGCCCAGCACGTCGGGGTTCATGGCGGTATTGCGCGCCGCTTCGATTTCCGCCGCGGGTGCGCCGGCCAGGCCTTTGTTGAAGTGGAAGCCAACCTGCCAGCGGCGCGTGCACTGGAATATCGCGTCGACCAGACTGGCCTGTTGATCCGCCTGCAGCAAGGTGGCTGGCATCCACGCCGATTTGTAGCCGTGAATGAACCAGCCGGCCTGTTCCAGGTCGCCTTTCCACAGGGCGTGGTGCGCGGGCGCATTCGGCCGCTCGTCGGCGACCATGAACCCCGGCGCATGTTTCTTGAAAAACGCCGCGTCCCAAAAATGCTGCGCGGGCAAGGCAATGCACTTGAAGGGTCTGTCGAACGCGTATTCATCGCGTGCGCGCAGCCAGTCGAGAAACGGCGCCCAGGTTTGCTCGGCCCGCTGCTGGCTCAGTCCCTGGAAGACCATCGAGACATTGACCGCATTATCCGTCGTAAAGGCGATCTGCTCGCCCCAGTGCGGATTGAATAGTTCGCTGCCATAGAAGGCAATGATCTTGCCGATCAGCGTGCGATAGGCGGTGTCGGACGATGCCTTGATCTTGAAGAAGACGGCGCCCAGCGTCGCAGGCAGTTCACGCGTGCGCAAGGTCAGCCGGGTGACCACGCCGACGCTGCCGCCCCCACCGCCCTTGATCGCCCAGAACAGGTCCGGATTGGAGCAGGCATTCGCAATACGCACCTGGCCATCGGCGGTGACGACTTCCGCTTCCAGCAGGCCGGCGGCCGCCGTTCCATAGGTCTTGGAGAAATTGCTGAAGCCGCCGCTTTGAACCAGGCCGGCGACGCCGACGGTCGTGCAGCCGCCGCCTTGTACATACCGTCCGCCGCGCGTGGTGACCGCATCGTAGGCGTCGACCCACATGGCGCCGGCGCCCACGCTAACGGCGGGCTGCGCAGATGCGGCATCGCAGCCATGCGCGACAAAGTCGGCGTGCAGGCGCACGTCGTTCATGTGACGGGTCCATACCAGCAGCGAGTCGGGTGCGTCCGATGTACCCTGGTAGCTGTGTCCACCACCCTTGATGACCAGGCGCAGATGGTGCTCACGGGCGAAATTGACGGCGGCGACCACGTCCGCCGTGTTGTTTGCGGCCAGCGCATAGGCGCTCGGCTGCGACGTCCATGCATCGATCCAGCCGCTGGTTTGCGTCAGGCCAGGCTGGTCGCCGATGTCGAACGTATTGGACAGGTGCGCGAGCGCTTCCACGCAGGCCGGACTGCTCGCGGCGGTCTCGCAGCCGGCAAAAAAGGGATCGAGCTTGACAAGTCTACCGGAGACTTTCTGCTTCAAGCCGTCCCAGCTTGCCACCGAAGGCCACCCGGGATCGCCGGGACGCACACGGAAACGAACGCTTTTTTTCGCCGTGGCGGCGCCAAGCGCGGGAGCGGCGAGCGCGCCGAACAAGGCGCCGGGCAGCACCGGAATTGCCGCCATCTTTAGCAGGGATCTTCTTTTCACTGAACGGTCCTCATGTGTCATTACAGAGCAGGAGCCACAGAATAAATCGAAACGAAAATCTTTTCCAAGAAAATGTGGCGAGCCGAGACTTTTTGGGGTGAACCGAGGTACTCTGCTGTTCGTATCCACAATTCATTCCGGGAGCTGCGATTGAAAGCCATTATCCTGCCTGTTCGCCGTGCCGCCGCGCTGACCGCCTTGCTCCTGGCAAGCGCCTCCGCCAGCGCCGCGCTCGTTGCCGTCAAGGCCGCCCACATGATCGACGTGCGCAGCGGCGCGGTCGTCGATAACGCGGTCGTGCTGATCGCCGGCGAACGCATCACCGCCGCCGGCAGCAATCTGGCCATTCCGGCCGACGCCCGGGTGATCGACCTGGGCAACAAGACGCTGCTGCCCGGCCTGATCGACATGCATACGCACCTGACCGGCAATCCGGAGGACGCGGGCTATTCCAGCGTCGCCATCTCGGTGCCGCGCGCGACGCTGACCGGCGCCAGGAACGCACGGCGGACGCTGCAGGCGGGCTTCACCACGGTACGCAACCTGGGCGCCAACGCCTATTCGGACATCGGCCTGCGCGACGCCATCAACGACGGCGACGTGCCCGGCCCGCGCATTGCTGCCTCCGGTCCGGCGTTGAGCATTACCGGCGGACATTGCGACGACACCATGCATGCGCCGGAATACAAGTCAGTCGGCATGGGCACGGCGGACGGCGTCGACGAAGTGATCAAGCGCACGCGCCAGAACATCAAGTACGGCGCCGATGTGATCAAGATCTGCGCCACCGGCGGCGTGCTGTCGATGGGCGACGATCCGCGCGCATCCCAATACTCGCTGGAAGAATTGAAGGCCATCGTCGCCGAAGCGCACCGGCTGGGCCGCAAAGTCGCCGCGCACGCGCACGGGGGCGACGGGATCCGGCTGGCGGTGCTGGCCGGCGTCGATTCGATCGAACACGGCTCCTTCATCGACGACGAAGGCATTCGCCTGATGAAGGAGCACAAGACCTGGCTGGTGCCGACCGTGTACCTTGGCGACTGGCTGATCGCCAACGCCGACGCGATCCACCTGCCCAAGCAGATGCTGGACAAGGCCAAGGTCGTGCTGCCGGAGGCGCGCGTCAATATTGCCAGGGCGATCAAGGCCGGCGTGCCGGTCGCTTTCGGCACCGACGCCGCGGTCTATCCGCATGGCTTGAACGGGCGCGAGTTCGCGGTCCTGGTCAAGCTGGGCATGACGCCGATCCAGGCGATCCGCAGCGCCACCGTCAATGCCAGCCAGTTGCTGGGCTGGGCCGACAAGGTGGGCGCGATCGAGGCCGGCAAGTTCGCCGACATCATCGCGGTCGACGGCGAGCCGCTCAAGGATATCAGTACGCTGGAACGCGTGCAGTGGGTGATGAAGGGCGGGGCGGTCGTCCAGTAACGACGGGCCAGCTACTTCTCATATCGGAATCGGATCCACGATCCCATGGGTAGCGCCTTGGCGGCGCTTTCGCGAAAACGATGTAAATTTGGTTTGCGCGTGTCGATATGGTGCGATTGCTGGTCCGCCAGTACGTTGCGCGAATCTTGACGCGTCATCCCATTTCAGAAGTGGGGACGCAGGGCGTCGATTGCACCCCGCCGATCACGGTACAACTGCGGCCCGCGTGTTTGGCGGCGTACAAGGCCGCATCGGCCAGTTCGGTGGTCTGGTCGATCGACTGTCCATCCACGTGCCTGGCCACGCCGGCCGAAAACGAGAACCGCAGCGACGGCACCGCTTCCGACGGCGCCGATCCGGCTGTGATCTTGCGCACCCGGTCGATCGCCAATTTCGCGTCATCGACCAGCGTGGTCTCGCGCATCAGCACCAGGAATTCCTCGCCGCCCCAGCGCGCGATGGTGTCCGTTTCGCGCAATGAATGTTCGGCGTCGCGCGCGAAACTGCACAGCACATCGTCGCCGACATGGTGGCCGTGCACGTCGTTGATCTTCTTGAAGTGATCCAGATCGATCATGGCCACGCAAAACGCCTTGCCGGTGCGCCCCTGGCGCGTGACTTCCTGCATCAGCAGTTCCTGCATGTGCATCCGATTGAACAGGCCAGTCAGGGTGTCGCGCGTGACCAGTTCGGCGACCTTGGCCACGGCGATGGCCAATTCCTTTTTCTGCGCGCTCATCTTGCCGCGCGCGAGCGAGTGGCGGATCGACATGCGGGTCAGCAGCACGATGATCAGGCAGGCGAAAACAACTTTGAACAGCTCCTGCCCGACCTCGAAGTGGGGCGCGCCCAGCGCCGCCATGACGCCAAACATCGTCACCAGCATGCCGATGGTGGCCGCGGCGACAATCGTCAGCTGGCGCGGCCGGAGCGTGAACAAGCCAAACAGATGAATGAAGCACAGCATCTGCATCAGGGCCGCGCGCAGCGGCGCGTTGAGCGCGTAACAGATGATGGTGGAGCTGGCGGCCCACACGATCTGCGGCAGGATCAGCCCCGAATCCTGGAAACGGGCCGAGTAGCCGCTGCGCACCAGCGGGTAGAACGCGACCATGCCTATGCCGTTATGCACGATCATGAAGGTGGCGGCGCCCATCGTCATGTAGCCGACTTGCGCGCTGTAGGCATGCACGGCGCACCAGGCGATATAGATCAGGATCGGATGCAGGCCGTACGACACGCGCGAACGCAATTGGGGATGGGTGCCGACCACCAGGTCGCCGACGCGCGCCATCCAACCCTGGCGGCGCGCCGGCCTGGCGCTGGCCTCGGCGTCGTCGATGTCGTCGATATCGTCAGGCTTGTTCGACACGGTTGCGCCCCGTTTCCTTGGCGCGATACAAGGCGCCGTCTGCCAGTTCGATCGTCTGTTCCAGGCTGACCGCCAGCGCATGTTCGGCCACGCCACTGGAGAACGTGATTTGCAAACCGGGCGCGTACTGCGCCCAGTCGTGCCGCTCGATCTGCAGGCGCAGCTGATCGATGATGGCACGCGCTTCGCCGGCCGCCGACTCCGGCAGCAGCACCAGGAATTCTTCACCGCCCCAGCGCGCCAGCGAATCGGTGGCGCGCTGCGATGCGCCGGCGATGGCGGCGAGCTGCTTGAGCACGACGTCGCCGATGGCGTGGCCATGGGTGTCATTGACGCGCTTGAAAAAATCGATGTCGAGCATGGCCACGCTAAAGGGCAGGTGATTGCGGCGCTGGCGCTTCAATTCGGCGTCGAGCAGTTCGAGCATGTGGCGGCGGTTGTAGGCGCCCGTCATGGCATCGCGCTTGGACAAGGTTTCCAGTTCGCCGAGCACGCGATCGAGTTCGGCCTTCTGCCCGATTTGCCGGAGCTGGACCCGCTTGACCTTGCCGCTGACGATCGTCAGCAGCGGCACCACCAGCACCGCCATGCTCAGGTTGAGCGCCTCCTGGCGCAGATCGATTCCGGCCGGATTGACGTAGGATTTGACGATGACGAAGGCGGCCAGCATCGCCACCGTCGTGGTCGCGACAAAGGCGATTTGGCGCGAACTGAGACGGTGCAGGTCGAAGACCAGAATCACGAACAGGGTTTGCAGGGCAGGGCCCTGGCCGAACGGCACCAGCGCATAGCCCATGACGACGGCGCCAGCGCCGAACAAGGCTTGCGGAAAGCACAGCAGCGGATCGGCGCGGCCGAGCGTGAAGCCGGCGCGCAGGATGGCGTAGAAGGCGAGCTGTCCGGCGACGCCGTAGACGACAATGGCCCAGACCAGCGGCGGCGCATTGCCGGACAAAATGGCGATAGCCAAAACGAGCCAGATCAGCAGGTACGCTTGACTGATCACCAGCAGGCGCTTGATGGCACGGCGCTGAACTGGATGGGCCGTCAATACAGGGCGCATCAGGCGCCCAAGGCTGCTGGGTACACGCGGTGAAAGGTCAGCGGCAGCCGGCATTTAGGCAGATTCACGATTAAGTTGCATTCGAGAATACTAACACCCAGCAACCGGCCGGACAAGGTTCGCCGCTACGCCATCACGAGGCGACCAGCGCGCTCTTGCGCCGGCGCCGCTGGTGACGCCAAATCACTGCCGCGCACATCGCCAGGATCAGCAACAGCGGCCAGATGCTCGCCAGTCCCAGCAGGAATTCCAGCAAGCCGTCCCAGCCGCTACGCAGACCTTCGCCCAGCCGGTGGAAGAAGCCAGGGCGGGCATTGCGGTACAGGCTATCCGTGTCCACGCGTTCGGTTTGCAGTATCTTGGATGGCTGGTACAGCTTCAGTTCGATGGTGCTGAACGCGACCTGGTCTTCGAATTCCTTCTTCATGATGAGGGCGGCATCGCGCGCGCCCTTGACGCTGTTGCGCGCGGCAATTGCGTCCGTCTTTTGCACCAGCTTGCCACCGTCCTTGACGGCCTGGCCCAGGTCGCCCTGGGTTTCCTGGTTGCGCGTCATGTCCAGTTGCTGGCGCAGCAGGTCGAATTGGGCGTCGCGCGCCGAGAAATTGCGCTGGTCGAGGAACACGATGTGGCCGACGATCGCGCGCAAAAACTCCTGGGTTTTCGCGCTGGGCACGCGCACGATCAAATGTCCCTGCACCGCGTATTCGCTCAGCTCGAGCAATTTGCCGTCGCCGATCGGATGGCTCTGCGTGCGCACGTTTTCGGCGTTGATGTCGTTCTTGACCACGAAGCCGCCGTGGCTGGCGACGATGTCTTCGATGCCGAGCGCGGCCACATACACATCCTTGACGCGAAAGCGCGCGTTCGCGGTGCGGATGAATTTGCGGTCGGCATCGGAATAGGTGGCCGCGCTGGAACCCATTTGCTCGGCCGTGGTCGCCGTCGTGACCGCCGTGTCCGGCGCCGGTGGCGCGTCCTTCGGCGGCGGCGGCTTGACCTCTTCGATGAGCTTGGTCTCGACCGGCTGTCGCATCTCTGCAATGGCGGCTTCTTCTTTCTTGCATGCGGCAAGCAACACGATCAGGGCGATGCAGCAGGCAGCGCGGGTAACGGTCTTCAGGTGCATCGGGGACATCCTTGGTGTAATCGATCGAAAAGTAAAAGCAGCGCGGCACGCTGACGCGCTGACGAAAAAGGGCAACAATTCCTTGTCCTTGAGTCTGAAACGGCTGGCGACGACTCAGGGGGTTAAACAATACCTTATAAATCGAGCAACTTGCAGGGAAGCCATTGCATTTTGGTATCTATTTAAGCGATCGAATTTAATGCAACCTTTCGGTTGCTTTTTCGATGGATGCCGCTACAATGGATTCATGCAACCAAGTGGTTGCCAAAAAGGAGGTAAGGACATGAACACGAACTCGGAAACAGACCGCATCGAGCGCAGCATCGTCATCAACGCCCCGCGCGAGCGGGTATGGCTGGCGCTGTCGAACGCCGAGCAATTTGGCACCTGGTTCGGCGCCAACCTGAAGGGCCAGGCCTTCGTGCCGGGACAGCGCGTGCGCGGCCCGATGACGATCAGCGGCTACGAGCAACTCTTCTTCGACGCCGTCATCGAGCGCATCGACGCGCAGGACGTCATCGCCTACCGCTGGCATCCGTACGCGGTCGACCCGGCATTCGACTACAGCGGCGAAGAGCCGACGCTGGTGACCTTCACGCTGGCCGATGTACCCGGCAACGGGACGCTGCTCAAGGTGGTCGAATCGGGCTTCGACAAGGTGCCGCCGCAGCGCCGCCTGGAGGCGTTCCGCATGAACAGCGCAGGCTGGGAAGGCCAGATCCGCAATATCGTCCGCTATGTCAGCCAGTAGCGGCAAGGCCGGCGGCGGGCTGTCCGCGATCGTGCAGGCCAGCGACACGCTGGCGCATGTCTTCGCCGCGCTGGGCGACCCCACGCGCCTGAAGCTGGTGGCGGTGCTGTGCGCCGGCGGCGCGTTCTCGATCGCGCAGCTGACGGCCAACACCGACATCAGCCGCCAGGGCGTCACCAAGCACCTGCAGGTGCTGGCCGACGCCGGCATCGTGCGCGATGTGAAACTGGGGCGCGAACGGCACTGGCAGCTCGATCCGGCGCAGATCGACGAAGCGCGGCGTACGCTGGAAGTGATCGGCAGGGAGTGGGATGTGGCGCTGGGCAAACTGAAGGCCTTTGCCGAATCATTCTGAGCGCGGTGTATGCTTCGCCTGGATCAACCGACCACACCACGACCTTGCACAGACCAATGAAGACACCTTTCCGCCAACTGCTGCTGCTCGCCGCCATCCTGGGCACGAGCGCGCCCGTATCCGCACAGACGATGGAGCAGGTGCGCGCGAGCTACCAAAACAAGGACTATGCGGCTGCGCTGGCCGGCGCGTCCAAGCTGGCCGCGAAAGGCGACGCCCAGGCCGAGTACATGATGGGCGTGATGAGCAGCCAGGGCGAAGGCACGCCGGCCGATGCAAGGGCTGCGGTGCAGTGGTATCGCAAGGCTGCCGCACAGGGCAATCCGGACGCGCAGTCCGACCTGGGCCTGATGCTCAGGGAAGGCCGCGGCGTGGCCAGGAACGAGGCGCAGGCATTCGAGCTATTCCGCAAGGCCGCAGCACAGGGCTTGCTGGCGGCGCAGATCAACCTGGGTGCCGCGTACATGACCGGGTCGGGCACCCGGCGCGATGTGGTGCAGGCCTTCCAGTGGACGCTCAGGGCGGCCGAACAGGGCGACGCCAATTCCCAGAACAATCTCGCCGGCCTGTATTTGGATGGCATCGGGACCGACAAGGACGTCGTCGCCAGCGTCGAATGGCGCGTCAAATCGGCCACCCAGGGCAACGCCCGCGCCCAGCACAACCTCGGTTTCCACTATGCGAACGTGAACGACTTCAGGCAAGCACTGACCTGGTACCGCAAGGCGGCAGACCAGGGCAATCCGGATTCGCAGAACAACCTGGCGATGATGTACCTCGAGGGTAAGGGCGTGGCCAAGAATGAACAGCTGGCGCTCGACCTGTTTCGCAAGGCGGCCAACCAGGGTTTTGCCGAAGCCCAGACCACGCTGGGCTATCTGTACGTGACCGGCAGGGCGGTTCCGAAGAATATCGAAACCGGCTATTTCTGGTGGCTGCTGGCGAGCGCGCAGGGCAACAAGCCGGGCAGCGCGAACCGGCAGCAGCTCGAGCCTTCGCTGACGGCCGGGCAGCGCGCGCGGATCCAGGCGGCGGCCAAGGCGTGGAAGCCCGGGACCACGCCGGCGCCGCTGTAAGACTTCACCAGCCGCTGTTGCCGGCGCCGCGCGTGAGCGTGAAGTGGGTCGGGTTATTCAGCCCGCCGAGGGCCGCGTTCGACACCGTCACGTTGCTGAACGTCGCCTCGCCCGTCGCGGCGAAATTCAAACCGAAGCCGCCGGCGCCGTTGATCGTCACGTTGTTCAACGTCAGGCCCGTGATGGCCTGGTTGTAGCTGAACAGGATTCCATCATACGTGCTGTCGTTCAGGTCCAGCGTGTCGATCACGATGGGCGCGTTGATCGGCATGCCTTCGGCGTAGATCCACAGCGCGCCGAAGGTGGTGTTCCAGCCAGGATCGAAGCCGCCGCAGCGGGTCAGGCTGTTGCGCCGCACTTGCGTGGTGCCGGCGAACGGCGTCGGGGAAAAACGCGTGCTCAGCGCGATGCCGGCCGCCGAGACCACCGTGTCGGAAGCGACGTTGTCGAGGATCTTGTTGTCCTGGCCGCCGTACAGCGCGAACGCGTTGGCCAGCGTCGGCAGCTGCACCGTGTTGTAGCGGAAGCTGTTGCCGACATTGGCCGCACCGTTCGACCACATGGCCAGCGCATCGTCGCCGGTATTGCGCAGGCTGATATGGCTGGCCGTGCTGTTGCGCACGCCGCCGGAAAAATTGATGCCGTCGGCCCAGGTGTCGCGGATGCGGCCGTTGACGATGTACAGGCCGTCGTTGCTGGCGCCCAGCCACAGCCCCACCTTCATGTGTTCGATCCAGACGTTCTGGATCAGAGAACCGCTGCCGAAGTCGCCCTCGAAGCCGGGATTGTCGTCGGCGTCCTTGCGCACCAGCGCGTCGCTGGTCAGGGTCAGGTCGGCCACGGTGATGTTGTTGCCCCGGCCGCGAAAGCCGCCCTTGCCATTGATGCCGTGCAGCGTCGTGTGCCACATGCCGGCGCCGCGCAACTGCACGTCGCTCAGGTCGGGGCGCCCGCTCAGGATGAAGGTGCCGGGCGGGACCCAGACGCCCTTGCCGGCAGCCTTGGCGGCGGCAATCGCGCTGGTGAAGGCCGCCATGTCGTCGCCCTGGTCGTCGGCCAGCGCGCCGTAGCTGCGCACGTCGACGAAGTTGGCCGGCATGGTGTACGGATCGTCGGCCTGTTCGAGGTCGACCAGGTCGATCTTGTAATAGGCTGCGCTGTCGGCGCCGTCCTTTTGCAGGCGCACCCGGGCGCCGGCTGGAATGGACAAGCCGGCGAAGCGGCTCTCGTCGTAGTAGTGCGTGGCCTGGCCGCTGGCGGGATTGTCCGCGTACGGGAACGGCCCGTAGTTCCACGCGTAGCGCGAGCTCAGGTCCAGGCTCCTGGCCTTGACGCCGTCCACGTACAGGCTCAGGGTCGCGTCAAGGCCGCCGCCGGCCGCCGCATCGGGCATGTTGTAGCGCACCACCAGCGCGTTGGCCGCTTTCGCCGCCACCCATTCGACGTAGGCGCCGGTACGGTTCAGGGCAACCAGGCGGCGCCCGGACGACTGGGCTTCGACGCTGCGGTAGTCGGTGCTGGCGGTGGCGATGTCGCCATTGGTGGCGCCGTCTTCGGCCTCGTATTCCTGGTAGGCCAGCGTGGCGCCGCGGACCGCCATCGGCAGGCCGTTGTCGACGCCGATGTAATTGAGGTTGACGCCGCCGCTGTCGCTGGCATCGTAGCGGTAGGTGATCGTATTGAGGCCCGCGCGCAGGGCCAGCGTGTCGGTCTTGTTGGCCCATGCCGTGGCGCCGCCGCTCGGCGCGAGGACGGTGGGGCCGGCCAGGATGCCGTTGACGTAGATGGTCAGGCTGCGGTTGTTCGCGTTGGCGTTGGCGAAGTTCAGGTTGACGGTGTAGTTGCCGGCGCTGCCGGCGCGGACGGTGAAGATGGCGCGCGCGCCAGGGGCGCCAAAGCCGCTCAGGTAGGCGCCTGTGTTGACGGCGCCGCCCGACGTGAAGGCCTCGGCAGCGCGATAAGGCTGGCCGGGCGAATCGACCGAGACCGGAATCGGTGCAGCCGGCGCCGGTGCAGGTGCTGGCGCAGAGCTGGAACCGCCGCCGCAGCCGGCCACGAACATCAGGATGGCCGCAAGGGGCGTGACGGTGTTGAGTCGATTCATCGGTGGGGCAGTGGGGTGGGATTCGAAATGCATTATAGGGGGAATTTCCGGAATAAGTTCTCCTGCGGCAAGCTATTTTTTGTCGTATTGACATCCCTCGGCCGGCATAGGATGATCCCCACGCACCATATGAAAATGTTAACACCTGGAGGACCTGATCCCGGTCCTGGTACACCCTTTGGCCCCATGAGGGCACACTACTGGAGAACACGCGTATGAAGATGGTTCAACTTTTCCGCTTCGCGGCACCGCTGCTGGTCCTGGTCGGCGCGCATGCGCAGGCGATCACGAATGGCCAGCTGGATGGCGCCAAACATCCTGCGGTCGGCGCGCTGGTCGATTACGACAGCAAGGGAACGGCGTATGCCTTTTGCACCGGCACCATGATCAGTCCGACGGTGATGCTGACCGCCGCCCATTGCAATCCCGGCGTATCGGCGGTCAAGGTGAGCTTCGAAAGCCAGGTGCAGAACGCGGCCATGATGTACGTGGGCCGCTACATCGCGCACCCTGGATACAACAAGGCGCAGAGCGACCCGCACGACATCGCCGTCATCGTGTTCGACCAGGCGATTCCCGACATGGTGCCGGCCCGGTTGCCGACGCTTGGCTTGTTCGATACGCTCAAGAGCAACGGCCTGCTCGCCGACAGCCATTACACGGCGGTCGGCTACGGCGGCCAGGAGCGCAGCTTCGATGGCAAGGGCAAGCCTGTCATCGCCTACGAAGACCGGCGCGAATGGGCCGTGTCGGCGTTCAACGCCATCAATCCAGCCTGGCTGCGCCTGTCGCAGAACGCCGCGACCGGCAACGCCGGCACCTGCTTTGGCGACTCCGGCGGGCCGAACTTCATCGGCAGCGGCAGCGCCGAGACCGGGGTCATTGCCGGCACCACGATCACGGGCGACATGCAGTGCGTGCAGAGCAATGTGATCTATCGCCTCGACACGCTCTCGGCGCGCAGCTTCCTGAAGGATTACGTGACGCTGCCGTAAAAGGAGGGCGCCGCACGGCGCCCTCCCGCCGTGCGTCAAGGCGCGTAGGCCGCCTTCACGCTCAAGCCCGAATACGTCGCGTACGAATAGACGCCGACGTAGTATTTTCCCGCCGCCGGCGCGCTGACGCTGCAGCCTTCCACGCTGGTCGGGCCGTCCGACTTGCAGTTGTAGCTGGCGCTGGTGGGCGCCGCGCCAAGCTGGGCGAACAGGTCGGCGTCGCCATTGGCGCCGTTCAGCGAGAACGTCACGCCGGTCCTGCCGGCCGGGACATCGAGCGTGAAGTATTTCCAGCTGCCGGTGGCCGCGCCCTGGTTGGCCAGCGCCACGCCATTGCTCAGCACCGGATAGCCTGGATCGATGGCGCCGGTCAGCGTGCCTTTCATGGCGTACCAGCCGAGCGACGAATAATTCGAGAAGCCGTTCGACGGCGTGCCCTCGGCGCCGCCGCGAATCACCAGGCGGTAGGCGCCAGCCGGCAGCGACAGGTTGGTGAACTGCGCCGAGCGGTGCACCGGCAGGTTGCTGTGCGCGATCGCCACGTTGGCCGCGTTGTAGATGGTGGCGTCGACGTCGAGCATGCGCAGGTATTCGAGCGGATCGACGCGCAGGTTCAGCGTCGTCAGGCCGGACGTGGTGAAGGTGAAGGTGTCGGTGTCGGTGGCACGCTCGATCTGGCCGAAATTGCTGACCGGGTCGATCGCGCCGCCGGCGCCGAACACCAGCGCGCGCGAGGTCGGATTGTCGTCCGCCATGTACGGCACCAGCTCCTGCGTGGTCATGATGCTCAGGTCATCTTCGAAATTGGTGGCGGTCGCGTACTCGCCTTTGCTCCACGTGAACAGCTGCTGGGGCCAGCTGCCGCCCATCCAGTAGTTGCCCATGATCGGGCCCCACTGGTAGGCGGCGATGCCTTCGAAGTATTCGCCGCCGGTGCCGCCGTGGTCGTGGTTCATGCCCATCTCGTGGCCGATTTCGTGCGCGCCCGTCATGCCGATGCCGTAGCCGTAGTCCCAGCCGGCCGACGGATTGCGGTACAGCGTGCCGGCGGCCGTGGTGCCGAAGGCGTGGATGGGCGCGAACGAGCGGCCGTCCTCGTTGACGAAATTGATGATCCCGGTGCGCAGCTGGTTGGCCGTGCGCGCGGCGTTGTAGACGGCCAGGTTGGTCGTCACGTTCAGGTTCAGCATCGAGTACTGGTCGGCGATCGACTGCCAGGCGCGGTACATGTTTTCCTTGGTCACGCCATTCAACGGCGTGGAGCCGCTCATCACCGCCGCCAGGTTCAGGTAGAACACATACGGGCTGCCCGGTTTGCTCTGCAAGGTCAGGATGTCTTCGTTCTGGTACGGGCCGATATGGCGCGCCTGGCGCAAGGCCATCGGGCTGTAGGTCGGCTGCGCGACGCCGGCCAGCGCCACTATCGCGGGGGTGCGGGTGTCGCGAAAATCCGGGTCCAGGTCGGGCACGATCTTCTTGATGTCGACTTCGGTCAGCCATACTTTGCCGGCGGCGTCGGTCGTGTATTCGTAGGCTTTCTTGGTGTCGTATTTGACCAGGTAGCCGTACAGTTTTTTCTTGTTCCCCTTGAGGATGAACACCGAGTTGGGCGTATCGACGGCGGTACCGGTGATCGACACGGCGCCGTCTTTTTCGAAGTAGTCGCGGATGTTGGCGGCCACCGAGGCGCCCCTGAGCGAGTGGACCACCAGCGAACGGCTATTGGCGCGCTGGGCGGCAAAGCCCTTGATCACGGTATCGACGGTGCCGATCTCGAGCGCGGCCGGCGGGGCGGCGGCGGGGACCGTTTGCGCAAACGCGCTGCTGGAAATGGCGGCTGCGATCAACAAGCGCAGGGTATTCGAAGAGGTCATGGAGCTTCCAATCTGGTTCGCTGCTATAAGGAACGTTGGGTTCGGTGTTCCGATTCCGAACTGACAACATTAACATACATGCAATTGTATGTATGTACAAAAAGCCGGTCGCATTTTGCATAAATCGGCGTATTTGCGAGGATGAAAGAATCGTTCATTTGCTGCCCCTATTTGTAATTTTTGTTCACTATGGACGGGCGTGCAGCGCGCATGGCGCCGGCAGCGGCACAATAGGCTGGTCGGTTCAACCACGGGAGCACCCATGCGCATCGCCACTTTCAACATCAACGGAATCGGCAGCCGGCTGCCGGCCTTGCTTGCGTGGCTGGAGGAAACCCGGCCCGACATGGCCTGCCTGCAGGAGCTGAAGGCGCCGCAGGAAAAATTTCCCGAAGCGGCGCTGCGCGACGCCGGCTACCACGCCATCTGGCACGGCCAGAAGAGCTGGAACGGCGTGGCGATCCTGGCCCGCGGCCAGGCGCCGCAGGAAGTGCGGCGCGGCCTGCCGGGCGATGACGAGGACGGGCAAAGCCGCTACATTGAAGCGGCTGTCGACGGCGTGCTGGTCGCCTGCCTGTATCTGCCCAACGGGAATCCGGCGCCCGGTCCCAAGTTCGACTACAAGCTGCAATGGTTCGAGCGCCTGATCGCGCACGCGGCCGCGCTGCTCGAGAGCGGCACGCCGGTGGTGCTGGCGGGCGACTTCAACGTCATGCCGACCGAGCTCGATGTGTACAAGCCGGAGCGCTGGGTCAACGACGCGCTGTTTCGCCCGGAGACGCGGGCCGCCTTTCAACGGCTGCTCGCGCAGGGCTGGTGCGACGCGCTGCGCCACATGCATCCGGGCGAGCGCATTTACACCTTTTGGGATTACTTTCGCAATGCCTACGCGCGCGATGCGGGCCTGCGCATCGACCACCTGCTGCTCAGCCCCGCGCTGGCCGGCGCGCTCAGGGCCGCCGAAGTCGACCGCGACGTGCGCGGGCGCGACAAGCCCAGCGACCATGCGCCGACCTGGATCGAGCTCGATCTGGCAGGGCGATAGAACGGCATTTCGGCACCGTCGATTAATGCTAGGATGGTCACCCTTGAGCTGGCCGTCGTACCGAATGAACGGAGTCGCAATGCAATCGAAGATCAACCGGGCCGCGAGCCTTTTGGCGTTGGCATTGCTGTGCGCCTTGCCGGCCGCGGCGCAAACGCCGGCGCTGGCCCAGCGGGTCGAGCGGCTGCTGGCGAAAACGCCCATCATCGACGGCCACAACGACCTGCCGTGGGAACTGCGCGAACGCTACGACGGCGACCTCGATAAAATCGACCTCGGCGCCGATACCGCGCGCCTGCCGCGCGCCGCCAACGCGCCCGCCGACCAGGTCGCGCTGATGACCGACATTCCGCGCCTGCGGGCCGGCCACGTGGGCGGGCAATTCTGGTCGGTGTGGATACCGGTTAGCGTGACCGGGCCCGCCGCCGTCAAGATGACGATGGAGCAGATCGACCTGGTCAAGCGCATGGCCGAGCGCTACCCGGCCCATTTGACGATGGCCTACAGCGCCGACGATATCGGGCGCGCGTTCAAGGCCGGGCGGGTGGCCTCGCTGATCGGGATCGAAGGCGGCCACCAGATCGACAATTCGCTGGCCGCGCTGCGCCAGTTCCATGCGCTCGGAGCGCGCTACATGACGCTGTCGCACAGCGCCAGGAACGACTGGGCCGACTCGGCCACGGACGACCCGGTGCGCCAGGGCTTGACGCCGTTCGGGGTGGCGGTGGTGCGCGAGATGAACCGGGTTGGCATGCTGGTCGACCTGAGTCACGTATCGCCGGCGGCGATGAAGGCGGCGCTGGCCGCCAGCCGCGCCCCGGTCATGTTTTCGCATTCGGATGCGCGCGCGCTGGTCGACCATCCGCGCAATGTGCCTGACGATGTGCTCAAGCTGCTGGCGCAAAACGGCGGCGTCGTGATGGTCAACTTCTATCCCGGCTACGTATCGCAGGCGGCGGCCGACTGGGATGCCGACTACGCGGCCGAAGTCAGCCGCGGCAATTCGCCGCCGTTCGCCGGCCGCTACCTGGGCCAGCCCGAGCGCGCCAGCGCGGCGCTGGCCGCGTGGACCCGCGCCCATCCTGCGCCGGCGGTGACGCTGGCAATGGTGGCCGACCAGGTCGACTATATCCGCAAGGTGGCGGGCGTGGACAGCGTCGGCATCGGCGCCGATCTCGATGGCATTCCAAGCGCGCCGGTGGGGCTGGACGGCGTCGACAAATTTCCCAAACTGTTTGAGGAACTGGCGCGGCGCGGCTGGAGCGACGAGGACCTGGCCAAGCTGGCCAGCGGGAACATCCTGCGCGTGCTGCGCGCCAGCGAGGCCGTTGCCAGGCGATTGCAAGCGACAGAAGCGCCTTCCAACGCAGTTTTCAAACCCTGACGGGAATGACGGCTGCGCTTGACGCACGCCGCTTACTGCCAGCCGTACGCCGTCCCCGCCGGCAGTGAACTCATGATCGCCACCCGGCCTTCGCCGGCCAGCGCGCCTAGTTCGTTGGCGATGCGCGGGCCCGGGTCGGGCGCGCCGGGTGCCAGCACCACGCCGACCCAGGCATCGCGTCCCGCGTGCTTGGCCGCATACAGGCACTGGTCGGCCATCTTCACCACGTCTTCCCACGGATGGGCCTCGGGCGCCGACTCGATGACCGGGAAGGCGGCAAAGCCGAGCGAGCAGGTCTGCCTGACTGTCACGCCGTTGCCGATATCGATGCGCAGCTCGCGCACGGCATCGCGCAGGTTGTTGGCCAGGACGTCGGCACAGCTGCGGTCGGCGTTCCTGGCCACGATCAGGAATTCTTCGCCGCCCCAGCGCACCACGAAGTCGGCATCGCGGCAGGCCTTGCGCAGCGCGGTGCTGGCCTGCTGCAGCACCAGGTCGCCGGCGGCGTGGCCATAGGTATCGTTGACGGTCTTGAAGTGGTCCAGGTCGACCATGAAAAACAGCAGCGTGTTGTTGTCGCCACTGCGTTCGCTGTTGCGCGCGCTGTAGAGCCGGTTCACGCGCGCCAGTTCGTCCGGCATGGAGAGACCCAGGAAGCGCCGGTTCTTCAGGCCGGTCAGCGGATCGAGCATGCTCGCTTCGCGCAAGGCGTCATTGGCCGTTTCCAGCGCATCGGTGCGGGCCCGCACCAGCAGCTCGAGTTCCGTGTTGCGCCGATGCAGGCGGCCCAGGCGCCAGCGCAGGAACAGGAACAGCAGCACGCCCAGCGCCAGCACATACGAGGCGATCGCCCAACCCGTCATCCACCATGGCGCCAGGATGATCACATCGTGCACGGCCACCGGGCCGAACGGGCCGGGGCCGAGCGCGGCGCGCGCCTCGAAACGGAATCTGCCCGGTGGCAGGCCGGTATAGCGCGCCTCGCGGATATCGGTGTCGCGCCAGGTGTCCTCGAAGCCGGCCAGGCGCACCTGCGAGCGGATCTTGGTCTCGTTGGTGTAGCCCAGCACCGCAAAACGGAAAGTCAGTGCGCGGTCGTGCCATGCGACCGTGGGCACGTCAGCCGTCAGCGGCGTGCCGGTACCGTCCTGGATGCGCAGCACCAAGGTCGACGGCGGCGGCGGCGGACGCTGTTCGGCATCGGCGTGGTAGTGCGCCAGTCCGGTGGCCATGCCGATCCAGACGTCGCCGTTCGGGTCGGCCCAGAATGCCGTGGCGGCGGCGTCTTCGCTGGGCAGGCCTTCGCCGCGTCCGTACTGTTCCAGGCGGCCGTCTTTCCAGCGCTTGACGCCTTGCGCGGTGCCCAGCCACAGGGCGCCGCGCACATCGAAGCCGAGCGAGTAGATGTTGTCGGCCACCAGCGCAGGCAGCAGGTCGAGCTGGGTGGCGCCGGCCAGGCCCTGGTCGTCGACCTTGAAGCGGGTCAGGCCGTGCACGTTCCAGTAGCTGACCAACAGCTGGCCTTGCGGATCGATCGCCAGCGCCTCGACCTGGGGCTCGAGCAGGCCGGCGGCCTTGCCGAAGCGGCGCCACGCGGCGCCGTCGAAATACGCCAGGCCGGCCATGCCGGCCACCCACAGGCGGCCCCTGGCGTCGCGCAGCACCTGGTTGATCTGTTCATTCGGCGCGCCCTGCGGCAGCGCCACCGCGCTGCCGCCATAGGCGGCGCCGCTGCGCGCGATGCGGTGCAGGCCGTGGGCCTGGGTGCCGACATAGAGCGCGCCGTCGGGACCGAACGCCATGCTGTTGACGGTGCTCGGCCCGTCCAGGTTCAACGGCACCGCATGGAAGGCGGCGCTGCCGGCGGGGCGCATCAGCAGCGCGTTGCTGGCCTGCTTGGCGTTGTTCCCGGCGGCCCAGAAATTGCCGGCGTCGTCTTCGGCAAACGCGTACAGCGAACGCTCCTCGGTGCTGGGCAGCAGGACCCAGCCCTGCTCGGTCGCATGGGCCATGCCGCGGTTGGTGCCGGCCCACAGCACGCCGTCGCGGCTGCGAAAGACGTTCCACACCGTGTCCGACGGCAGCTTCTGGCGGCGCGTGTGCGCGGTCCATTGCAGCCGTCCCTGCAGGCGGTGCACGCCTTCGGACGCGATCCACAGATTGCCTTCGCGGTCGAACAGCAGCGACGTGACCCACTGGGTCGGCAAGCCCTGGTGTTCCGACAGCAGCCAGGCGCCATGCTCGTCGAAGCGCACCAGGCCCAGGTTGGTGGTGGTCCAGACGTGGCCGAGCGGGTCCAGCTCGAGCTGGCCCTTCTGGACCGAGGCGCCGGGCAGCTGCGCGCTCAGGTCTTCGGCGGGGCCATCGAAGGAGGCCAGGCGCAGCAGCACGCGGCGGCCGCGGATCCAGATGCGGCCCTTGGCATCCTTGATCATCGTGTGGATCAATTCGTTCTTGTAGCCCTCCGGCAGCGCCCGACTCTGCCAGGCGGCGCCGGCGCCGCGCTGATACAGGCGCCCCTTGGCGGTCGCCAGCACCTGCTTGCCGTCGGGGGAAATCCAGACCGCGCCGGTGTCGGACCTGGGCAAGCCCTGGACCGGGACCAGATGGTCGGGCGGGCCCTCGTACACGCCCTCGGTGGTGGCGGCCAGCAGGTAGCCGGACTGCGAGGCGGCCATCGACTCGATGCGCAGCGTGGGCAGGATGGCGCGCGTGACCGAGGGATCGGCGCGGTTGCCGGACCAGGCCAGCGCGCCTTTCGCGGTCATGATCCACAGGCGGCCGCGCGGCTCGCGGTACATGGCGACGATGCTGTCGCTGAGCAGGCCGTTTTCGGTGCCGAAGCGTTCGAAGCGGCTGCCGTCGTAGCGGAACAAGCCGTCTTCGGTGGCGACGAAAATGAAGCCGTCGAGGTCCTGGGCCAGTCCGGTGACGGCCTGGTTGCGCAGGCCCTGGTCGGGACCGTAGCTGCGGAAAGTGTAGGCGCCGGGCGAATCGGCCGCCGGCGCCAGCGGCTGGGCAAGCAGCAGCAGGGCGCACAGCAGCAGGTGGCGCAGGCGTAGGGTCAGTGGCAAGGTGAGCTCGGTCCTTTGCTGGTCGATACGGCCGGAGACCGCACTTGAAGTAGAGCAACGTTACCAGTAGTATCAGTGGCGGCGCGGCAAACGTCAACGTGCATGCGGGTGTGGCCGGTGGAAGTGTCGCGCTGTTGCCATGGCCGGCGCGCGGCGGACGGAGATTGCCTGTAGAACACTTTCCAGGGCCGTTCACGTAGAATAGGCGTTCGTGGAATCGCCGGGTCGAGTCGGGCCGGCGACAGTCCAAAAGGATCAACGATGAATGATGGCAAGAAGGTCGGCGTGCCGCAGCGCTTCACGCTGGCCGCGCGGCTCAAGAGTTTCAGCTACGCGCTGCAGGGCGTGTGGTTCATGCTCAAGACCCAGCACAACGCCTGGTTGCACGGGCTCGCCACCTTGCTGGTGATCGCGCTGGCCGTGTCCTGCCAGGTCAGCGCCAGCGACTGGCGCTGGCTGACGGTGGCGATGGCCATGGTGTGGGTGGCCGAGACGCTCAACACGGCGGTCGAATACGTGTGCGACGTCGTTTCGCCGGGCTATTCGGAAGCGGTCAAGCACGCCAAGGACATCTCCGCCGGCGGCGTGCTGATCGCCGCGGTGGCCGCCTTGCTGGTGGGCGTGCTGACGTTCTGGCCCTATTTCACCTGAGGGCAATAGGCTCGAAAAGCCCCGGCGCCCCGGCGCTGTTGCGCCAGCGCGGTTCGTGGTTTAATGGCGCTCGTGCAGCGCTCGGGCGCGCACGTCGATCAATCCTGCCCTGTGGAGAGCAACTTGGAAACGAAGAACCTGGTATCGCATGTCAAGCTCGCCGCGCTGCTCGTGGCCGGCCTGGGACTGTCCGGCGCGGCGCGCGCGGCCCCCGCCAAGAAACTGCCGGCACCCACGGCGGCCGAGGCCGAGCGTTTCGTGCTCGACGCCGAAGCGCTGCTGACCAAGCTCGATTTCAACAGCGGCCGCGCCGACTGGGTCGGCCAGAATTTCATCACCGACGATACCGAAATCATCAGCGCCCAGCTGGGCGAGCAGCGCCTGACCGCCGCCGGCGAACTGGCGCTCAAGGCGCGCCGCTTCAAGGGCCTCAAGCTGCCCGAGGCGACCGCCCGCAAGCTCAAGCTGCTGCAGCTGTCGCTGATGCTGTCCGACGCCGGCGACCGCGAAGCCTATACCCGCTTGGCCGCCGGCATGACCGGTTCATACGGCAAGGCGAAGTACTGTCCCAAGCTGGCCGACGGCAGCGCCGCTCCCTGCCTGGCGCTGGGCGACATGGAGAAAATCCTGGCCGAGAGCCGCGATCCGGCGCGCCTGAAGGAAGTCTGGCTCGGCTGGCACAGCCAGTCGCCCCAGTACAAGGGCAAGTACGCCGAGTACACGGCCCTGTCGAACAAGGGCGCGCGCGAGATGGGCTTCGCCGATACCGGCGCGCTGTGGCGCTCCGGCTACGACATGCCGCCCGAGGCCTTCGCCGCCGAAATGGAGCGCCTGTGGCAGCAGGTCAAGCCGCTTTACGATTCGCTGCACACCTACACGCGCTACAAGCTGCGCCAGGCCTACGGCGCGGAGCTGGTGCCGGCCGAGGGGCCGATTCCGGCGCATTTGTTCGGCAATATGTGGAGCCAGAGCTGGAGCAATCTGTACCCGCTGCTCAAGCCGGCCTCGAACAAGGATGGCTACGACCTGGGCGCGCGCCTGGTGGAGAAAAACACCAGCGCGCCGGAGATGACGCGCTACGCCGAGCGCTTCTACACGTCGCTGGGCTTGCAGACCTTGCCGCCGACCTTCTGGGAGCGCTCGCTGCTGACCAAGCCGCGCGACCGCGACGTGGTGTGCCATGCGTCGGCCTGGTCGATGGACGGCAAGGACGACGTGCGCATCAAGATGTGCATCACGCCGACGGCCGAGGATTTCTCGACCATCCACCATGAGCTGGGCCATATCTATTACGACCTGGCTTACCGCGGGCAGTCGCACCTGTTCCAGAACGGCGCCAATGACGGCTTCCATGAAGCCATCGGCGACACCATCGCGCTGTCGATCACGCCCGACTACCTGAAGAAAGTCGGGCTGCGCGACAGCGTGCCGGCGGGGGGAGACGACATCGGTCCGCTGATGGAGCGGGCGCTGGCCAAGGTGGCCTTCATGCCATTTGCCTACCTGGTCGACAAGTGGCGCTGGGACGTCTATTCAGGCAAGACCAAGCCGGCCGACTATGACAAGGCCTGGTGGGAACTGCGCGAGAAATACCAGGGCATCAAGCGCCCGGCGCCGTTCTCGGCGGACGGCTTCGATGCCGGCGCCAAGTACCACGTGGCGGCCGACACGCCGTATGCGCGCTACTTCATCGCCACCATGCTGCAGTTCCAGTTCCACCGCGCGCTGTGCCGCGAGGCCGGCTACGTCGGTCCGTTGAACCGCTGCTCGGTGTACGGCAACAAGAAGGCCGGCGAAAAACTGCAGGCCATGTTGTCGCTGGGCGCCAGCAAGCCGTGGCAGCAGGCGCTCAAGGCCATGAGCGGCGAAGACCGGATCGACGGCGGCGCGTTGCTCGAGTATTTTGCGCCGCTCAAGGTGTGGCTCGATGAACAGAACAAGTTGATGGCGGCAGGCGGCAAGTAAGGCTGCTGGGATCGGGCGACGGGGCTGAGAAATGTGTTGATTCCGTAATCTTTTGCGACGCAATCTGGCTTATTATGCAACTCTTGGCGGCCGAGGCACTTCGGCGCCTTCACTTGCGTATGGAGTCTCCGATGTCCCGTTCCCTCGTTTCGCTTTCCCTGCTGGCGCTGGCCGCCTGCTGCGGCGCGCCCGCCCTGGCCGCGGCCGACAGCCAGCTCGCCTTCGCCCATCCGCAGCAACTGGTCGATATCGGCGGGCGCCGCCTGAACCTGTATTGCAGCGGCAGCGGCCCGGTCACGGTGGTGTTCGATGCCTATTCGGGCGGCGCCGGCTGGACCTGGTTCGAAGTCCAGCCCGCCGTCGCGCAACACGCGCGCGCCTGCGTCTACGACCGCGCCGGCCTGGGCTTTTCCGATCCGTCGCCCCGTCCCGGCACCTCGGGCAATGCGGTCGACGATTTGCACAAGCTGCTCGTCGCGGCCGGCATCGCGCCGCCGTATGTCATGGTCGGCAATTCCTATGGCGGCGGCAATGTGCAGCTGTATGCCTACCGCTACCCGGCCGAGGTCGCCGGCCTGGTGCTGGTCGAGGCCCAGCACGCCGATGAAACCGAGCGGCTGAACAAGGTCACCGGCGGCAAGCTGCAGCAGCTGATGGACAGCATGGATGCGACCGGCAAGGCCTGCCTGGCGCAATCGCGGCTGGGTTTCGTGCCCGGCAGCGAATTGTGGAACAATTGCATCGGTCCGATCCCGCCGAGGATGGGCCGCCAGCTGGGTGCGGCCCAGCTGGCGCTGCGCAGCTCAGCCCAGCACTGGACGGCGGCGGCGTCGGAAAATGCCAATTTCGATGTCGGCAACGCCGAGCTGCGCGCGGCCCGCGCGCCGTTCGGCGACCTGCCGCTGATCGCGCTGTCGCGCGGCGCCAGCCAGTACGCGATTCCGAACCGGCCGGAAAGCGCGCTCAGCAAGGCATTCGAGGCGGAAAACCGCGCCCTCCATATCGAACAGGCCGCCTTGTCGACGCGCGGGCGCCACCGGGTCGTCGCCGGCGCCCATCACCTGATCCAGGACGACCAGCCGCAGGCGGTGGTCGATGCGGTGCTCGAGATACTGAACGAGGCGCGTCCCAAATAACGCCGTATGTGGGCTAACGGACGGAACAGAATGGGGAAACAGGGGATAAAGGTGTACGCGAACCCCTTTCTTGCCGG
Organism: Massilia sp.; assembly: GCA_025359245.1. GTDB lineage: Bacteria > Pseudomonadota > Gammaproteobacteria > Burkholderiales > Burkholderiaceae_D > Telluria_A. Next base: position 11,276 of record JANYGW010000049.1, on the reverse strand, counting down.
AGCTGTTGATGAAATTGTCCTGTTTGGCCGTCCTTGCCCTCGGCGCCTGCGCCGCGGCGGCCCACGCCCAGCCCCAGTCGGTGTACCGGCTGGCCACGCCGGCGGTGGCGGCGCGCCAGCGCGTGCTGCTGGTCGAGGCCAGCTCACTGACGGCGCCCGGCATGACCGATTCGGCCACCCGCGTGTTCGGCTATCCGGGCAAACGCATGGGCCTCGAGAACGTGGGCGACGCCCGCCCCCTCAACCTGAATGGCCTCGAGCGCGAATCCTTGAATAGCCGCGCCTGGGGCATGTCGGTCGCGATGCAGGCCGGTCCGGTCACCTTCCGCGTCGCCCACCAGAACAAGAACGTGGCCAAGATTGCGCCGGCCATGCCGCTCGGTAACCGCATGGATGCGAAGAATTCCATCGTGGCGGCCAGCGTCGATCTCGGCCCCGTCAAGGCTTACACGGCCTACAGCGCCAGCCGCGGCTGGGGCAATTCGCCGCTATGGAATCCCGACAATCCCTACGGCGCCGCGATCGCGTCTTCGCCGTCGACCGACAGCCGCGATGTGCTGGTCGGGGTCGCGCTGCCGCTCGGCCGCACCACCTTGCTGGCCTCGGCCATCCGCAAGAACGACCGCGACCTGGCCAACCGCGACGTCGACCAGTTCGCCGTCGGCGCCACCTATGCGACTTCGCGCCGCACCGATTTCTATTCCGCCTACTCGCTGATCCGTCCGCGCAGCGGCGCCGCCATGGCCGGCACGCCGCTGATGCCGCTGAAGGGCTCGGCCGCGCTCAACGTCGGCATGCGCCACGCGTTCTAGGCCGGCGCGCCGAGCCGCACGCCGGTCCGGATCAAGGCTTCGAAATCGGGCGCCGCCACCGGCCGGCTGAACAAGTAGCCCTGCACCTGGTCGCAGCGGTGCTCGCGCAGGTAGGCCAGCTGGGCGTCCGTCTCGACCCCTTCGGCCACCACTTTCAGGCGCAGGCTGTGGGCCAGCGAAATGATGGTGCGCACGATGGCGGCGCCGTCTTCTTCAAGCGTGATGTCGCTGACGAAGGATTGGTCGATCTTGAGCACGTCGATCGGGAAGCGGCGCAAGTAGGACAGGCTCGAATAGCCGGTGCCGAAGTCGTCGATGGCGATCTGCACACCCAGCCGCTTGAGCTCGCGCAGGATCGTGATGGCGTGGTCGACGTCGGTCATGACCATGCTTTCGGTCAGCTCCAGCTCCAGGTGGCGCGCCTCGAGCCCGGTTTCGGCCAGGATCGCCGCGATCGACTGGGCCAGGCCCTTCTGGGTGAACTGGCGCGGCGACAGGTTGACCGCCACCCGCAGCTCGCCCAGCCCGGCCAGCTGCCAGGCGCGCGTCTGTTCGCAGGCGGCGCGCAGCACCCAGGCCCCGATCGGGATGATCAGTCCCATCTCTTCGGCCAGCGCGATGAAGCGCGCCGGCGCGATCAGCCCATGCACCGGATGGTGCCAGCGCAGCAGCACTTCCATGCCGACCACGGCGCCGCTGGCCAGGTCGATCTGGGGCTGGTAGTGCAGGCCGAACTGGTCGCGCTCGAGCGCGTGGCGCAGGTCCGCTTCGATCGCCAGCCGTTCGAGCGTGCGCTGGCTCATCGAGGAAGTATAGAACTGGTAGGTGTTGCGCCCCATTTCCTTGGCCCGGTACATGGCGATGTCGGCGTGCTTGGTCAGCACGTCGGCGCTGCCGCCGTCGCTCGGATAGGCGGCGATGCCGATCGAGCAGGTCAGGTAGAACTCGTGCGACTGGATCAGCAGCGGGGTGGCGATCGCCTGCATGATGTCCTGGATGACTTGCATGCCCGCCTCGCGGCTGCTCCCTTCGGGCAGCACCAGCACGAATTCGTCGCCGCCCATGCGCGCCACCGTGTCGGCTTCGCGCACCGCCAGTTTCAGGCGGTCGGCCAGCGTCTTGAGCAGGATGTCGCCGGCCTCGTGGCCGAGCGTGTCGTTGACGAACTTGAAGCGGTCCAGGTCGACGAACACCACCCACAGTTCGGTGCCGCCGTGGCGCGCGTTGGCGATGGCGCGCTCGAGCCGCTCGTGCAGCAGGTTGCGGTTGGCCAGCCCGGTCAGCGCGTCGTGGCGGGCCTGGAATTCGAGTTCGGCTTCGTAGCGCATCACGGCGCTGATGTCGTACTGGGCCACCACGAAGTTGACGATGGCGCCGTTTTCGTCGCGCACTGGCGAGATGAACAGGTCGTTCCAGTAACCGGTGCCGTCCTTGCGGTAGTTGCGCAGCACGGCGTGGCCTTCGCGCTGCTCGCGCAGGGCGGCGCTGATTTCCTCGATGTTCTGCTGGTCCTGGCTGGCGCCCTGCAGGCTGCGCAGGCTTTTTCCCAGCACCTCGGTGGCGCCGTAGCCGGTGATCGATTCGAACGCCGGGTTGACGTATTCGATCGCGTAGTCGGGCGCTTGGGCGCTGCAGATGATGATCGCGTTGGACGAGACTTCGATGACCTTTTCGCGCAGCCGCAGCGACTTCTCGGTGCGCATGCGCACGGCCAGGTCTTCGGACAGGCGTTCGTTGGCGCTGCGCAGGGCCGAGGTGCGCTCGCCGGCCACGCGCTCGATGGCCGATTTGCGCGTGACCAGGCTGTACACGGCGCCGGTGGCGAGCAGGCTCGATAGAATGCCGCCCAGCAGCGCATACAGCGAGCCGCTATGGGTGGCCATGAACGGCACCGCGGCCTGGGTCACTTCCACATACCAGGCCCGGCCGGCCACATCGAAGCTGGCCGTTTCGGGTTCGGCCTGGTCGAACAGCAGCCAGGCCGGCACCAGTCCCGGCGCGACGGCGCGCGACACCTTGGCGCCGTCGCGAAACGCCAGCTGCGACTGCTGCGCCGAATTGGCCGCATAAATGCTCACCGACATGCCCGGCGTGTTGAGGAAATTATGCTTGCGCAGCAAGGTGTGGCACAGGTTGTCGGCCCGGAACACGACTTCGGTCTCGCCCACCACGGCGCGCTGGCGCAGCGCTTCGGTGTCGATCGGGGCGCCGCGCAGGTACACGGGCGCGAGCACCAGGAAGCCGGTATGGTAGCCCTTGTGCTGGACCAGCGACAGCAGCCCGGTGGCGACCGCTTCGCCGCTCTTGCGCGAGCGCAGCCGCGCGTCGATCTGGTCGTCGGTGCGCGAGGTGTCCAGGCCGAACGCGGCTTCGTTGCCTTCGTACGGCTGGATGTATTCGACCACGTTGTAGCTGTCGCGCAGCGCGGCCTTGCGCTGCACGTCGTTGACCCATTCGGTGATCCGGTAGTCGGGAAAGCGGGTGCGCATCTGCGCTTCGTAGCGCGCGCGGTCGGCGTCCATCAGCAGGCGCGAGTAGCTCAGCGCCTGGATTTCCGGGTAGCGCTGCAGCAGCGGGGCGACGAAGGAGTTGAATTGCTCCTTGCTGACGCTGCCGACGGTGCGAAACAGCTGGTTCACCACCAGCACCTGTTCGACCGCATCGTTCAAGCCCCAGGAAATGGCGTGGATGCGCAAGGTGGCGTCTTCGTGGAAGCGGATTTTCGCGGTCTGGGTTTCGACCCGCCGGACCGAGGCGAACAGCAACAGCGTCAATGCCAGGCCGAACAGCAGCGTCAGCGCGGCCGAGACCGAGACCGACAGACGTACCTTGCGAAACAGGTGTTTCATTGGACCCCTTGCATGCATTTCCACTGAATTCCAAGTATATACGCAGGGCAATTAGCAACCTAGGTGTAAATCGCCGCTGTGGTACGTTCGGTAACGCACATACGTGCATGGGGGAAATGGAATACATTCTTGCATGGAAGGTGATACCCCCGTGTTACCCTGTCCGCCAACTCACCCAAGTGCCGCTGGAAGCAGAGGTAGCCTCTATATGTCCAGTAAAAACGATCCAAACCAGAATCACCTGCTTGCCGCCATGCTCGATGCGGACTTCGACCGTCTGTCGCCCCATCTGGAACTGGTGCCGATGCAACTGGGCGATGTGCTGTATGAATCGGGCGGCAAGCTGCAATACGCGTACTTTCCCACCACCTCCATCGTGTCGCTGCACTACCTGCTGGAAAACGGCGGCTCGTCCGAAATTGCCGGCGTCGGCAACGAGGGCATCCTCGGGGTTTCGCTGTTCATGGGCGGCAATACCACGCCCAGCCGCGCGATCGTCCAGACCGGCGGCATGGGCTACCGCGTGCCGGCCCCGGTGCTGATCGAGGAATTCAACCGCGGCGGCCCAGTCATGCGCTTGCTGCTGCGCTACACCCAGGCGCTGCTGACCCAGATGGCGCAAACGGCGGTGTGCAACCGCCACCATTCGGTCGAGCAGCAGCTGTGCCGCTGGCTGCTGTTGACGCTCGACCGGTTGCCGCGCAACGACCTGACCATGACCCAGGAATTGATCGCCAACATGCTCGGCGTCCGGCGCGAGGGCGTCACCGAGGCGGCCGGGCGCCTGCAGGGCTACGGTTACATCAGCTACCGGCGCGGCCATATCACCGTGCTCGACCGGAAAGGGCTGGAGGCCGACGTGTGCGAATGCTACGCCGTCGTCAAGAAGGAATTCGCGCGCCTGCTGTCGGACGTGCGCCTGCGCCAGGAGAACGTAAGCAAATGATCAAGCTGATTAACAATTCCTCGATCGAGCGGCTGATCCTGGTCGGCTTTGCCGCCACGCTGGCGGTGCTGTTGCTGGTGGGCGGCATCGCGCTCAGCTACGCGGTCGAGTCCGAAGGCGCGGTCAACCTGATCAAGGCGTCCATCATCCTGCTGTCGATTTTCCTGACCTTGCTGTTTTTCAAGGTGCAATCAGCGATCCGCGCGCGCAGGGAATTCGAACGCGCGCTCAACGAAGGTCCGATGCTCAAGGCCGGTGCGCTGCAGGACGCGATCTTCAACAGCGCCAATTTCTCCAGCATCGCCACCGATTCGCAGGGTGTGATCCAGATTTTCAACGTCGGCGCCGAACGCATGCTCGGCTACACGGCGGCCGAAGTGGTCGACAAGCTGACCCCGGCCAATATCTCGGACCACCAGGAGCTGATCGCGCGCGCCCATGTGCTCTCGAGCGAAATGGGCGAGGCCATCCGTCCCGGTTTCGAGGCCATGGTATTCAAGGCCATGCGCGGCATGGAAGACATTTACGAGCTGACCTACATCCGCAAGGACGGCAGCCGGATTCCGGCGCTGGTGTCGGTCACGGCATTGCGCGACGCGGTCGGCAAGGTGATCGGCTACCTGCTGATCGGCACCGACAACACGGTGCGCAAGCAGGCCGAGGAAGAGCAGTCGCTGCTCGACCAGCGCCTGCGCGACCAGCAGTTCTATACGCGTTCGCTGATCGAATCGAACGTCGATGCGTTGATCGCGGCCGACCCGCGCGGCATCATCAGCGATGTCAATTCGCAGATGGAGCAGCTGACCGGCTGCACCCGCGATGAATTGATCGGCGCGCCGTTCAAGAATTATTTCACCGAGCCGGAACGGGCCGAGGAAGCCATCGCGCGCGTGCTGCGCGAAGGCAAGGTCACCAACTACGAGCTGACCGCGCTGGCGCGCGACGGCAAGCAGACCGTGGTGTCGTACAACGCCACCACCTTCCACGACCGCGAGCGCAAGCTGCAGGGCGTGTTCGCCGCGGCGCGCGACGTCACCGAGCGCAAGATGTTCGACCACGCGTTGCAAGAGACCAACGCCGAGCTGGAAAAGGCGCGCGCCGCCGCCGAGAAGGCCAACCGCGCCAAGTCCGAATTTCTGTCGTCGATGAGCCACGAATTGCGCACGCCGCTCAACGCGGTGCTCGGCTTCGCCCAGCTGATGGCGTCCGAAGTGCCGGCGCCGCCGCCGCACCAGCAGCGTTCGATCGACCAGATCCTCAAGGGCGGCTGGTACCTGCTGCGCCTGATTAACGAGATCCTCGACCTGGCCATGATCGAATCGGGCAAGGTCACCATGTCGCAGGAATCGATGTCGCTGTCCGACGTGCTGCAGGATTGCCACGACATGGTCGGCCCGCAGGCGGTCAAGCGCGGCATCCACCTCGAGTTCCCCAAGTTCGACAAGCTGTTCTATGTGCACGCCGACCGCACCCGCGTCAAGCAGGTGATGATCAACCTGCTGTCGAATGCGATCAAGTACAACGCCGCCGGCGGCGCGGTGCTGGTGCAGTGCGTCGTCAGCGGCAAGGACCGGATCCGCATCAGCGTCAAGGATACCGGCATCGGCCTGGCGCCCGAGCAGGTGGCGCACCTGTTCCAGCCGTTCAACCGCCTGGGCCAGGAAAACCAGTCGGAAGAGGGCACCGGCATCGGCCTGGTGGTGACCAAGCAGCTGGTCGAACTGATGGGCGGCATCATCGGCGTCGAAAGCAGCGTCGGCGTCGGCTCGGTGTTCTGGGTCGAATTTGCCGCCTCCGAGCCGCCGGTGCTGGTGCTCGATCCGATCGACGAACTGGCGCTGGAACGGCGCAACGCGGCCATGCGCGAACGCGCCGACCAGCCGACCTTGCTGTACGTGGAAGACAATCCGGCCAACCTGGCGCTGGTCGAACAGCTGATCGCACGGCGCGGCGACCTGCGCCTGCTGACTGCCGTCGACGGTCACCTCGGCATCGAACTGGCGCGCGCCTATTTGCCCGACCTGATCCTGATGGACATCAACCTGCCCGGCATCAGCGGCTACGATGCGCTGCACCTGCTGCAGCAGGATCCGGCCACCGCACATATTCCGGTGCTGGCGCTGTCGGCCAACGCCATGCCGCGCGACATAGAAAAAGGATTGGAAGCGGGATTTTTCCGCTACCTGACCAAACCAATCCGCGTACGCGAATTCATGGAAGCGCTCGACACGGCGTTGGAACATGCAGCCGAAAGCGGCCTGGGGTCGATTGCCGAACCCGGCCTGTAGTCATCATCACTGAAAGCTTTTATGTTAGAAGTATCTGAAATCCTGAACGCCAGCATCCTGATCGTCGACGACCAGGAAGCCAATGTGATGCTGCTAGAGCAAATGCTGCGCAATGGCGGCTATACCAACATCACCACGACCCAGCTGCCGACCGAGGTGCTGGGGCTGCACCAGGAACACCGCTACGACCTGATCCTGCTCGACTTGCAGATGCCGGTCATGGACGGTTTCGAGGTGCTCGAGGCGCTCAAGGTGGTCGAGCCGGGCGGTTACCTGCCGGTGCTGGTCATCACCGCCCAGCCTGGCCACAAGCTGCAGGCCCTGAAGGCCGGCGCCAAGGATTTCGTCAGCAAGCCGTTCGACCTGGTTGAGGTGCAGACGCGCATCCACAACATGCTCGAAGTGCGCCTGCTGTACCGCCGCCTGGCCGACTACAACCGCCAGCTCGAGCAGACCGTGCTCGAGCGCACGGCCGAACTGCGCGCCAGCGAAGCGCGCTTCCAGCGCTTTACCGAACTGTCGTCCGACTGGTACTGGGAACAGGATGCCGAGGGCAATATGACGCGCTTTTCCGGTCCGGTGGCCGAGATGCTGGGCATCGGCGCCACCGAAGGCGCCGAGGGCGGCTGGAACGCCGACGAGCGCGCCGCGCTCGACGCCAACATCGCCAGCCGCCGGCCCTTCCTCGATTTCCTCTACACCCGCACCCGGGCCAATGGCGACATCCAGTACCTGCAGGTAAGCGGCGAGCCGATGTTCGACGGCGCCAGCCGCTTCACCGGCTACCGCGGCGTGGGCATGGATATTACCGAGCGCATGCAGTGGCGTCCATGGGAAGCCGTGCGCCGCCCCGAGTGAAAAATGACTAGCCTAGCGGAAGGTTGCAACGGACTTTCCGGAGGCTGACATGGCTGGCAATAGCACACTCGATCCCGACAATTTTCCCGATCCCCCCGGCCGCAGGCTCGGGCGCGGACACGGCACCGGCGCGCTCGGACCGAGCGACTCGTCCGACAGCGGCAGCGACCTGGTCGGTGCTGCCGGCCTGGCCGGCGAAGCAGGCCTCGACCTCGGTTCGGGCACCACATCCGACCTTGAGGCGGGCCACGCGGGCGGCACGGCAGGCCCGGATGTGGGCGACGCCGATCTTGACAGCGACAGCGATGCCGGCGGCACCGGCGAACGCGCCGCGGCCGGGCGCGACACCGTGGTGCGCGACGGCGCCGATATCGATGTCGACCGCGTCGACACGATCCCTGGCGCGCTGCTCGACGAGGATGACCTGGCGTTCCTGCACAGCCGTCCGCCAGGCGAGCCGCCGGCGCGCAAACGCTGACGCGTTGCTGTCCTGCATAGCGTCAGGACGTAGCGGATCTGGTCTCGATGGACATCGTGGATCAGGCGCGGCCGCTGGCTCGCCGGCGACGCTGCCTGCGGCTTCCCGCCTAACTCAAATGCTTGCGGAAGAACTCCACCGTGCGCTGCCACGCCAGCTTGGCCGCGGCCTCGTCGTAACGCGGCGTGGTGTCGTTGTTGAAGCCGTGCTGCGCCCCCGCATAGACGAAGTGCTGGTAGTCGACCTTGTTGGCCTTGAGCGCCGCCTCGTAGTCGGGCCACTTGGCCATGATGCCCTGGTCCTTTTCGGCGTCGTGAATCAGCAACGGCGTCGTCATTTTCGCCACCTCGGCGGCCGGCGGCGCGGCGCCGTAGAACGGCACTGCCGCAGCGATCCCCTTGACCACGGTCGGCAGGTAATTGGCGATGCCGCCGCCCCAGCAAAAACCGACCACGCCCAGCTTGCCATTGCCGCCCGGGATTTTCTTGAGCGCTTCGGCCGCCGCGACGAAATCGGCGCGGGTCTTGGCCGGGTCCAGTTTGCCGAACAGTTCGCGCGCCTTGTCTTCATTGCCCGGATAGCCGCCCAGCGTGAACAGCGCATCGGGCGCGAAGGCGATGAAGCCGTCGAGCGCGAGACGGCGCGCGATGTCCTCGATATGCGGGTTCAGGCCGCGGTTCTCGTGCGCCACCAGCACCACCGGCAGCCGGCCATGGGGATTGGCCGGCTGCGCCAGGTAACCGCGCACGGTACCGTAGCCCAGCGGCGACGGGTATTCGAGGTAGGCGGTCTTGATGCGGGCATCGGTCGGCGCCACGACAGGCGCGGCGAAGCTGGGCGAGAGCGCCATCAGCAAGCTGGCGGCGGTGGCGCCGCCGACGGCGTAGCGGCCGGCCTGCGACAGGAAAGCGCGCCTGTCGATCTGGCCGTGCACGTACTGGTCGAACAGCTTGAGCACCTCAGGATCGAAATCGTGTTGGGTCATGCGGGCCATCGTTGGGTCTCCTTGTAATTACAGCCTGGCGCGAAATAGCGCTGCGAAGATCCGATCATAACCCGGGCGCGACGTGATTGCACCGGATCGGCTAAACGTGCCGGTCCCGGTCGCACGCTCCTTGTTCAGGAGCCCTTTTCCAGTAGCGGCAGCTCGTCGCGGCCGTCCTGTGTGCCGATCGAAATACCCTGCAACACGATCGCATTGTGGCGCACGGCCAGCCATTCGGGGTCGGTGCGCGGCTGCCTTTCTTCGATGCCCTTGATGCTCGTCTCGGTGCTGACCGACTCCCACAAGCCATCGGCCGGCGGATCGACAATCGATGCCATCAGGTTCTGGATCGATGCGGCTGGTTTGAACGGAGGCAGTGCGGCGCTGGCTTCCTGTGGCGTGTGGGTGCAGGCGGCCAGGGCGATTGCGGTGGCCAGTGCGTATGCTTTTGTGATGGGCGTATTCATGATTTCCTGTCGGGTTTCGAGGTGCTGAGTGCCTCAATCGAGGCCGCCGTGCGGCGCTTGACATAGGCTGGGCTGGAGAGGAGGCTAGGGGGATGGAAGCGCGAATCGACATTCTTGAGCGGGAGGTCAATGCGATCAAATCGGAGATCGCGGTGATCAAGTCCAGTGACTGGGCGCGGGAGGACGCACGCATTCTCGATGGACGCGTTTGCCGCGTCGAGGCTGACATCGCGCTACTACTGGCCGATGTTGCCGCCCTCAAGGTCGACGTCGCCCAACTCAAGGCCGACGTCGCGCAAGTCAGGATCGAGATGGCGCAAATGGAAGGACGGCTCAAGGCGTGGATGATTACCCTCACTATCTCGACCATCACGGTCATGTCCGGCATACAGTTCGCACTGTATAACGCACTCAAGCATTGAGCCGCTCCACGCCTTGCTGCCTCAGCTATCTCTTGCCCGGCAGGTAGATCTGGTCGAACAGCCCGCCATCGGCAAAGTGCGTCTTCTGGGCCTTGGTCCAGTCGCCGGACACTTCGGCGAGCGTGAACAGTTTCACCTTCGGATACTGGGCCGCATATTTTTTCAGGGTTTTTCCGGCGCTCGGGCGGTAGTAGTTCTTGGCCGCGATCTCCTGGCCTTCGTCGCTGTACAAGTACTGCAGGTAGGCTTCGGCGACTTTGCGCGTGCCGTGCTTGTCGGCCACCTTGTCGACCAGGGCGACCGGGGGCTCGGCCAGGATGCTGACCGACGGCGCGACGATATCGACCTTGTCCGGCCCCAGTTCCTTGATCGCCAGCAAGGCTTCGTTTTCCCATGCGATCAGCACGTCGCCGATGCCGCGTTCGACGAAGGTGGTGGTGGCGCCGCGCGCGCCGGAATCGAGCACCGGCACGTTCTTGAACAGCTTGCTGACGAATTCGCGCGCGCTGGCCTCGGTGCCGCCCGGCTGCTTGAGCGCATAGCCCCACGCGGCCAGGTAATTCCAGCGTGCGCCGCCTGAGGTTTTCGGATTCGGCGTGATCACCGACACGCCCGGCTTGACCAGGTCGTTCCAATCCTTGATGCCTTTCGGGTTGCCCTTGCGGACCAGGAAGACGATGGTCGACGTGTACGGCGAGCTGTTGTGCTGCAAGCGCTTTTGCCAGTCGGGCTTGATCAGGCCGCGTTCGGCGACCGCGTCAATGTCATAAGCGAGCCCGAGGGTGACAACGTCGGCCTCGAGGCCATCGATGACGGTACGCGCCTGCTTGCCGGAGCCGCCATGCGACTGCTTGACCGTGACGGTGTCGCCGGTCTTGGCCTTCCACTGCCTGGCGAAGGCCGCGTTATAGTCCTGGTACAGTTCGCGCGTCGGGTCGTAGGAGACATTGAGCAGCGTGACATCGGCGGCAATGGCCGCTTGCGACAACAACGTCAGCGCGATCAGGGACTGGCTTATCTTTTTCAACAGCATGGTGGTCTCTCTCGATAGGTTTCGGGTAGAACCAGAATAAATCCCGAGCTATCAAAAGGACACGAATCAAATCAGCTTTGCTTATGCGCTTTTCAGTGTGCCTTCGACAGGATCAGCAGCCAGCGGCGCATCAGCAGC
>JANYGW010000045.1 GCA_025359245.1 Massilia sp. | reverse complement strand
TGGAACGGCAAGCTGGTCGGACCCGATGGCGCCACGGCAAGTTGGGTGGCCGTGAGCTTCGAGCCATCCATCGACTCCCAGGTAGCAGGTGGCCCGTAGTACTTGCCTACCTGCTTGCCCATGCGGTTGTTCAACACAGCGTTAGGCCCGACAAAAACCCATTCGGTCTGGCCCGGCATGTTGACCTTGTCGCGGCATTCGTAGGTGATGTCTCCCACGCCTACCGTTTCCATGGCAACCCGGTTGCCCATCGGCACCTGGATGCTGGTCGGCAAGCCGGCCTGCGAGAAACGGGGCGCATCACTCATGCTCATGGAACCGCAAGCGGCGAGGACGATGGTCGAGGCACCGACAGCCGAAAGGGCCATAGCGCGGGAAGACAGGAACGAACGCATGAAAAGACTCCTACAGGGTGAAAGTAATGGACCAGCATTCATGTGCTGATGCAGGTACTACACGCCGGAGCCCGCTTTGGATGCACCACGGCTGAAATCTTTTTTTAACGGCCACTTGGGACGCTGGCCGGCAGACCTGTCCGTGCAGGCTGACGATCTCGATCCGGATGCCCTCCTGCTGAACGGGAGGCCGGTCACGCATGAAGCATCGAGGAGGAGGATGTTTCGTCCGCCCCTGGATGGCAGCTCACCAGCAGGGACGATTTGCAAGACGCCGACAAATGACGGCGCCGGGCGTGTCAGCTTTTTTGCACCATTCGGATCACATTGAACAGCAGCGCGTAGAACAGCAGGTCGACGCCGAGCTTCTGGTACTTCGGTTCGTGGCCGGAAATGGCCGGCGCGATGTACAGGCCGGTGGCCAGCCAGGCGGTGGCGATCCACAACACCGCCAGCTCGGTATGCCAGGTACGCGTGAGCGCATAGGGCAGGTAGTTGGCCAGTGCAAAACCGTAGGCTTGTTGTCCCTCGACCTGGTAGTGCGCGGTGGTGGCGCCCAGCAGGATCTGCGCCAGGAACAGCGCCAGCACGGTCCAGAAATATTTCGCGGTAGCCTTCATCGACGGCGTCGGTTTCAGGTCGGCCAGCGGATCACGCAAGGGCGGCACTGCCGGCTTTTCCTCGCTGCCGTGCACCGCGTGGTGCCACACCAGCAGGCCGATGCCGAGGATCATGAACAGGATGCTGAAGATCGACCACAGGAACGCGGTCGAGGTCGGCGTGTTGCCGGCGAGCGGCTCGTACGGCCAGTTCTGCGTGTAGCTCATGGCCTCGTGCGGACGCTGCGCGGCGGCCGCCCAGCTTGTCCACCAGAAGAACGCGGTGACTGCGCGGCGATGCGGCATCTCGGCGATGGTGTTGTCGCGCATCGCATAGTCTTCGCGCAGCTTTTTGGTCGCCGGATCGTTGCTGAAAAGGCTCATGTAGTGCGCCGCCACCGCGTCCATCGCGTGCGCGCGCAGGTCCGACACGGTGATCGTGTCGGTGCTTGCGTCATACGTGTTGGTGCGCAGCTCCTGCATGACGCGCGCCTTCAGCGCGGCCTGCTGTGGCGCATCCAGCGACGCGTACGGCCCGAGCCCTTCATCGCGCGCCAGCAGCTCCAGCATTGTGGTGGCTTCGCGATGCAGCCAGTCGGCGCTCCAGTCCGGCGCCAGCAGCGCACCGTGGCCCCAGATGGATCCCAATTGCTGGCCGCCGATGCTTTGCCAGACCTGTCGGCCCAGTTCCATGTCGGCCTTCGTGTACAGCGTCTGGCCGTCGCCGGTCAGCACCGCGGTGGGTAGCGGCGGCGCCTGCTGATGCACCTCGTAGCCGACCCACAGCAGCACGCTGAACGAGACGACCAGCAGGGCCGCCAGGCCAAGCCACAGTTTTCGGGTGGTACTCATCGCGCATCTCCCTTCAATCGATGTGCGCATGCTGGGGGCAACGCCGATCGGTCCTCTTGATGCAGGTCAGTTCGTGCTGCGTCGGTGCTGCACGAATTGTCGCAGGCGATCACGCGGACGGCTGGATGTCCTCGGCTTCGCGCAGGACGGTGGTGTCGCTGTCCCTGCAGGCTTGGAGCGACCGCACTTGATGCAGGTCATGGCCGGCGCGTCGGTTGCAGCGGAACCTGTGCTCCTTGTCCCCCGTCGAGCTTTGCCGTGTCTGCCTGGTATCCGTGGATCGTGTTGCTGCACTTGTCCTGCGCGATCGTGTTCGTCGGCGCGGTAGCATTCGAGGTGCTGGTAATCGAGTCGCTGCACAAGCACTTCGACGGCGCCATCATGCAGCGCATCGA
>JANYGW010000036.1 GCA_025359245.1 Massilia sp. | reverse complement strand
CGCCCGGATAGCCAAAGACGTGTTTGACGCCCTCTTCGGCCAGGCAACGGACTAAAATCTCAGCGCCCGTGATGGGAACTGCTGCTTCGTTGTTCATGATACATTCCTTTCAAGACCCATTGGGAGGTGATCGGATGCTCTTTCCTAACGATGCTCGCGTGTCGCGACAGTGCTCAGGCTTCCCTTCTTTCTGCGGTCACGTCGATCTTTCCACTCCCGTAGGGTAGTGTACGAACCGGCGCTAAACGCAACTCGTTTGGCATGAGTTTCTGTAGCGATTACTGCGAACCTCTCGCGCTTGTGGCACGGGTTAGAGCAAACTGCCTACATATGAAAGCGCGTCAGGTCGAGGATGGCCTTGTGTGCCGGTCTCAACGTGACCATACAGCTTCGGGGTTGCAAAGCGTTCTATACCTTACCGCGCTGCACCATTTAGGTCAAGGTAAAAAGGCCGATTGCGCCGATTTAGGGCAGCCATTCGCCTCCGGGCGACTAAAAGCCATGCAAAACCGGCCATTTTTTAGTAACATGCGTCAGTTTTCCGATATGCACACCCCACCTTGCAGCGCATGGCCACAGACAAAGAACTCTCCGATTTTCTTGAAAGCGTAGAACGGCGCGCCTTCAAACAGGCCGTGTACGCCGTACGCAAGGACGAGTCCGCCCTTGATATCGTGCAGGACGCGATGATCAAGCTGGCCGAAAAATACGGCGACAAGCCGGCCGCCGAGCTGCCGATGCTGTTCCAGCGCATCCTGCAAAACACCATCCTCGACTATTTCCGGCGCGAAAAGGTGCGCAATACGTGGGTCAGCCTGTTCTCCAGCATGGGCAAGCGCGATGGCGACGATGACGATTTTGATATACTGGAGACGTACGAAGCGGAAGGCGGATCGGCATCGTCCGAATCGAGCGCCGACCAGGTCGAGCGCATGCAGACGCTGGAAATTATCGACGCGGAAGTACAAAAGCTGCCCGCGCGTCAACGGGAAGCCTTCCTTATGCGTTACTGGCAAGACATGGACGTGGCTGAAACAGCCGAAGCGATGGGATGTTCAGAAGGGAGCGTCAAGACGCATTGTTCGAGAGCTACCCATGCCCTCGCTGAATCGCTGAAAGCCAAGGGAATAAAATTATGAACGCCGACGATCTGAATTTTGCGTACAAAGTACGCCACGCGCTGAACGAGCACCTCGACCAATTGCCGGCATCGACTGCCGATCGGCTGGCATCGGCGCGCAACATGGCGGTGTCGCGCAAGAAAGCGCATGCCCCGGTGCGCGTCGCGCAGGGCCAGCTGGCCGGCAACATCGGCGCCTTCTTCAGCAGCTCGATGCTGGGCCGGTTGGGCGTGGCCGTACCGCTGCTGGCACTGGTCGTGGGCCTGGCCGGTATTTACCAATACGAAGAACAGCAGCGCGTGGCCGAACTGGCCGAGCTGGACGCGGCGGTCCTGTCCGATGAATTGCCCCTGACGGCCTACCTGGACCAGGGCTTCAACGCCTACCTCGCACAGCGCGGGCAATAAGGATGACCGGCAAAAGTATCAATCTTGGCGCGGCAGTGCTGGCGCTGGCCGTTGCCGCAGGCGGCGCCGCCAGCCTCGCCTGGGCGCAAACGCAGCCGGCGCCGGCCAGCGCCGCGCCGGTCGTCGCCGCGCCTGTGCTGCCAAAGCCGGCCACGGTGCCGGCCAAGCCGGCCCGCGCGAGCGACAAGCTGCAATGGAAAGACCTGTCCCCGCCCCAGCAAGTGGCGCTCGATCCGCTCAAGGTGGAGTGGGATCACATGGAAGCGGTGCGCAAGCAAAAATGGCTGGACATCGCCAACCGCTATTCGTCGATGAAGCCCGACGAGCAGCAGCGCGTCCAGGAACGCATGCGCGCCTGGCTCAAGCTGACTCCGGAAGAGCGGCGCGTCGCCCGCGAAAATTACACGCTCAGCAAAAAAATCGACAAGAACCAGAAATCGGCGCAGTGGGAGCAATACCAGCAGCTGCCCGATGAAGAAAAGCGCAAGCTGGCCGCCGATGCCGCCACCAAGAAGCAAGTGACCAACCTGCCGCCGAAATCGCAGCCGAAGGCAATCGCGCCGATCAAGCCGAATCCATCGGCCCCGTGCGCCCCCGGCACCGTCAAAAGTGCGCACCCGGGCGCATCGCCCTGCGTCGTCGTGCCCGCGTCCGCGCAGGCGCCGGTCATTGCCCCATCCCCATCCCCTGCCACCATCCCGCCGCTTACGCCGGCCGTACCTGTTCCCAATGCAAAATAGTTCGTCGCCCGTCGCCACACCCTCTTTGAAACGCCGCCTGATCTGCCTGGTTTATGATGCTTTCCTGATCATCGCCGTGGGCGCATTGTCGGTGTTTATCTATGTGTTTGCCATGCAAAAATTTTCACCGCGCATAGTGGAGCAAGGATCCAAACTGACCGCGTTCATCGTCGTTGGCATCTACCTGATTCATTCCTGGGGTGGTAGCGGATTCACACTGGCAATGAAAACCTGGCGCATCAAGCTGGTCAAGGTGGGCTACGCACGTGTGCCGTTTCGCAACGCCGCCCTGCGCTATCTGTACAGCTATGGCTGGGTATTGCCGGGTGGTCTGATCTACTACTTAGTTGGCCAACACAACTGGAAGGTTATGGCGCTGTCGATGTTCGCCGGCGTCTTTCTGTGGGCGCTCACGATCTTCCTCGACAAAGACCGCCAGTTCCTGCATGACAGACTGGCAGGAACGCGCTTGATTTTGCTACCCAAGGCGGTCAAGGCAGCGAAAACGGCCACCAGCTAGGCCAGCGCACGCAGAACGCATTCGCGCTTCACACACGCTCGCTAC
Source organism: Massilia sp. (assembly GCA_025359245.1). Taxonomy (GTDB): domain Bacteria; phylum Pseudomonadota; class Gammaproteobacteria; order Burkholderiales; family Burkholderiaceae_D; genus Telluria_A. The sequence goes on along the minus strand of JANYGW010000036.1, from coordinate 7,959 downwards.
CATCGGTTCCTGATCAGAACCTATTGGAAGCGACATGAACGAAACTCTGGCCGACACCGTCGGCCCTCAGCAAGCCCGGCGTCCATTCAAGACCGTCTGGTTCCTTTGTGTGTTTGGCGTGCTGCTGCCGATTGTCACGCTGGCGCTCGAAGCGACCTTCGGCATCTTCAAGAACGTCTTTTTCGATCCGCTGCCGACGCTATTTCACGGCGGGCTGATCGCGCTGGTGCCGCTGGCGAACGCCATGCTTGTGCTGTCGCTGGTGCTCGAGCGCCCGCTGCTGCCGCGCTTTTTCCCATGGCTGCAAGCGGTCGCGATGGGCGTCTCGCTGCTCTACGCGATCATGTTCCTGCCCCTGACGCCGTTTGCGCCATTCGCCATCATCGTGTTCGGCATCGGCTTTCTTCCGCTCGCGCCCTTGCTGTCCCTGGTCGCCGCCATCCTCGGCCGCAAGAGCTACACGCGCATGCACGGCGCGAAACTGCCTTTCATGTGGCGCGGGATGGCGCTGACGGTGGCGCTGCTGATCGCCGCCGATATGCCGGGCGCGATGACCCGGGTCGGACTGCAGATGGCCACGGCGGCGGACCCGGACACCCGTTTGCTCGGCGTGCGCTGGCTGCGCATGGCCGGCAATGAAACCATGTTGCTGGGCCATTGCCATCCGCGCTCAGGATTGAGCGACGGTTTTATCGGCTCGCTGCTCGACCTGCACGAGAAAATCGATCAGGAGCAGGCGCGCAAGGTGTTCTACCAGGTGACCGGCACCACGTTCAACAGCCATCCCGCGCCGCGCCTGCATAACCGCTATGACTGGCGCGCTGCATTCGACCAGGATGTGGGCGGCGCAGTGGTCGGCCAGCGCGCCGATGGCGTGACCCTGGCCAGCTCGCGCATGGATGGCTCGGTCGACGCCAATGCCGCCTTGGGCTACCTTGAGTGGACCATGGTTTTCAAGAACAGCTCGAATCAAAACCAGGAAGCGCGCGCCGAACTGCTGCTGCCTGCCGGTGCGGTCGTGTCGCGCGCCACGCTGTGGATCGACGGCGAAGAGCACGAAGCCGCCTTCGGCAGCCGCGGCCAGGTGCGCAAGGCCTACGAAAGCGTGGTACGCCAGAGCCGCGACCCGCTGCTGGTGACGACGGCCGGGCGTGACCGCGTGCTGGTCCAGCTGTTCCCGATTGCGCCGAACGGGCAGATGAAAATCCGGATCGGCATCACCGCACCGATGACGATGCGTGACCTGCACCGCGCGCATCTGCAACTGCCCTCGTTCAGCGAGCGCAATTTCGACATCGAATCCGGCGTGCAGCATGCCGTCTGGGTCGAGTCGTCGAGCGCGCTGCAAAGCGCCGCCCTGCGCAACGAGCATCCAACGGACAAGCTGTTCGCCGTGCGCGGCGACGTGGCCGAACCTGTGGCCGGGCGCGGCGCGACCATCATCGAGGCCGAGCGGCCGCAGTTGGTGCAAGCGGTGTGGGGCCCGGACGACAAGGGCGGCGACAACAACGTCATCGTCCAGACGCTGAGCGAAAAGCCGGTGCCGGCCCCGGGCCGCGTGGCGATCGTCATCGACGGTTCGCTCCCGATGCGCGCGGCGAAGGCGCAGTTGATCGATGCGCTGGCGGCGCTGCCGGCGGGGGCCGACGTGGCCTATGTCTTTGCCGGCGACGGCCATCCGCTCGCCGTCGCGCACGACAGCGTCGACTCGCTCGTCACCAGGCGCTATTTGCAGGGCCTCGATTTCGTCGGCGGGCGCGACAACGGCGAAGCGCTGGGCGTTGCATGGGAGTGGGCCGCAGCGGCGCGCTCCGGGGCGATCGTATGGATCCACGGCGCCCAGCCGGACCTGGCCGACTCGGCCGAACCGCTGCTGCAGCGCGCCGAACGGCGCCCGGCCCAAGTGACCTTGTACGATGTCGAAGCCGAACCAGGCCCGAACACGATTGCACGCAAGCTCGATGGTCACATCAGCATGCAGCGGGTGCCACGCGAGGGCATCCTGGGCGACGACCTGCGCCAGCTGTTCGGCCAGTGGTCGCCGGGTGCCGTGCAAGTGGTCGTGGAACGCCAGCGCCAGCCGGCCGGCGCCATGGAACGCGCGGGCAAGACCTCATCCCACCTGGCGCGCCTGTGGGCCGCGCAGCTGGTCGCCACGACCGCCATCAAGCCGAAGCAGCACGATGCCGCGGTCGCCATTGCGACGCGCTACCAATTGGTCACGCCGGTGTCCGGCGCGGTGGTGCTGGAGACCAAACAGCAATACGACGAAGCCGGCCTGCAGCCGGTGCCGCCGGGTAGCGTGCCGACCGTGCCGGAACCGGAGACCTGGCTGCTGATCATCGTCGCGCTGGGGGTGCTGGGCCTGCGGCTGCGCAAGCGGGCAGCATGAAGAAGACGCCCTTCCCCCTGTTGATGGGCGCCCTGTGCATCGCGTTCTGGCCGGTCTGGATCTGGTTCGCGGCCGGCAGCATGGACGCCTCGAACGACTACAGCGGCCTGCTGGCGGCGGCAACCGTGCTCGCCGTGTTGTGGTGGGCGCCCGCCGCGCAGCCGATAGCGCGCCCGCTGGTGCTGCCGGCGACGCTGCTGGTGCTGTATGCGATGGCCACGGCCGCAGGCCTTGCGCCCAGTGGCGGTGCGCTGCTGGCCGTATCGGCGCTGGCGGCGCTGGCCAGCGCATGGCGCCTTGGCCGGCGCATGGATGCGGCCCTGCTGGCCTTGTGCATGCTGGCGCTGCCGCTGGCGGCCAGCCTGCAGTTCTATTGCGGTTATCCGCTGCGTATCGTGGCCGGCAGCCTGTCGGCGGCGCTGCTGCGGATGAACGGCATCGCGGTGGTGCGCGAAGGGGCGATGCTGGCCTGGGACGGCCAGCTGATCGCCATCGATGCGCCCTGCAGCGGCGTCAAGATGCTGTGGGCGGGGCTGTACCTGGCGTGCGCGCTGGCCGCCAGCTACCGCCTGCCGGCATGGCGTACGCTGGCCGCGCTGGTGATGGCCGGCGCCGTGGTCGTCGCCGCCAACGCGATCAGGGCCGCGGCGCTGTTCCACATCGAAGCCGGGCTGCTGATCCTGCCGCCTTGGGCGCACGAGGCCACGGGCGTGGCCTGCTTCATCGCCGCTGCAATGGGCATCTACGCCGGTGTCCACACGCTGAAGGGAAGCACATGAAAACATTCGCCGTGATGGCGTTTGTCGCCGCCTGCGCCGTTGCAGCGCTGGCGCCGCTGGCCGCCGGCAAGCCGCCAGCGCCGGGAGCCGACGGCTTTCCCGGCTGGCCTGCCAGTTTCGAAGGGGCGCCATTGACTGCGCTGCCGCTCTCTCCCATCGAAGAACGATTCCAGCAAAATTTTCCGGGCCGGGTGGGCCGTTTTACGGACGGCCGGCGCGAAGTCATTTTGCGCTGGGTCGCCAGGGGCAGCCGCAAGCTGCATCCGGCCAGCGACTGCTTCAAGGCGAACGGCTATGCACTGGCCGCGCTGCCGATCAGCGTGAAGGATGGCCAGCGCTGGTCGGGCTTTAGCGCCGCACGGGGCCAGCAGAAATTCGAGGTCAGGGAGAGGATCGTCGATGCGGCTGGTGCCCAGTGGAGCGATGTCTCGGCGTGGTACTGGGCGGTCCAGCTGGGACAGACGGCCGGACCGTGGTGGGCCGTCACGGTGGCCCGGAGCGCGGACCAATGATGCCGGCCCAGCTTCCGGTCGATTTCAATAACCGCCAACAGCGGCGCCAGTATTTCATGGCGCTGGGCCGGTTCTGCAAACGGCGCCGGGCCGCGCGCAGCGAAGCCGGCGCGCAGGCGAGCTTCGTCAGTCGTCCATCGCCGCGAACAGGCTGGCCGGCAGTTCCTGCTCCAGCGTGACGAGGCGATTGCCGCCTTCGGCTTTTGCTTCGGCCATCGCCTTGAGCGCGCGCTGCACCATGTTTTCGGCAGTTTCGGCCGGGGCATTGGTGGTCAGGCCGGTCGAAAACGTGACGGTGCGGCCCGCCGTGACCGTGTTCCAGTCGAAGCCGGCCACGAAGGCGCTCAGGCGGTTCATCGCCAGCACGCCCTGGTGCAGCCAGGTCGCCGGCAGGATGATGCCGAACACGTCGCCGTCGATGCGGCCGAAACGGTCCAGCGTGCGCAACAGCAGGCACGACTCGCGCGCAATCGTTTGCAAAACCAGGTCGCCGGTGTCGTTGCCGAACTGGGTGTTGACTGCCTTGAGCTGGTCAACCCCGATGACGGCAAAGCAGAAAGGCTGGCCGGTGCGGGACGAACGCTGCAACTCTTCGCCGACGTGTTCAGTCAGGCTGCGGCGGTTGAGCACACCGGTGAGCGCATCGTGACGCGCCAGCGCCACCAGGCGGGCGATCTCCTGGTCCTTGTCGGCCAGTTGCGCACGCAGGGGTTCGCAGGCCGGGCAACCGTCGCATTGAGTACTCATTCGACATCCTTGGGAGTGGGCTAATCAGGCTAGCTTACCGCCCTAGTTACCTGCAATCAAGCACTATCCGTAACGGAACAGGTCGCGGCCGCCACGCAGGGACGGTATGGACGCGGTTGGAGTACGTCTTTTTTTAAATTCTCTTTGCTCGTTTTTGCTCGCATTTTTGTCAGGAAGCCGCGCTTCCCGGGGCACGGCGGAGAAGAATTGCCGCGAAAGCGAGTAAAAACGAGGATTCTTGCGGTGAACCGAGGCGTCGCATCCAGCTGCCAAGGGTCAGTCCGCGCAGCGCTCAGAAACGCTCGTAATCGTGCAGGTAGCGCCACTGCCCGACCGGCAGGCTGGACATCGGCATGCGGCCGATGCGGATCCGCTTCATGCTCACCACGGTCAGGTTGACCATGCGGCACATGTGGACAATCTGGCCCGGCTTGTTATCCTTGAGCGCGAAACGCAAGCGCGTTTCGTTCTGCCAGCTGACCTTCATCGGCGCGATTTCCTTGCCGTTGAACGGCAGGCCGTGATTGAGCAGCGCCAGCCCGCCTTCGCTGATCGCGCCGCTCACTTCGACGATGATTTCCTGCTCGACGCTCTTGCCTTCGTCGACCAGTTTGCGCGCGATGCGGAAGTCCTGGGTGTACACCAGCAGGCCGCTGGCCGTGCTCTCGAGTGGCGAGCACAGGGTCAGCTTGGCCAGGTGGCGCCGCAAAAAGCGCTGCTTGCCGTGATCGGCCGGCTGCAGCGACTCGGCGCTGAGCAGGCTGATGGCCGGTTCGCCATTGGTGCCGACACCGGCGTTGTAGCCGGCCGGCTTGTGCAGCAGGATCGTCACCGGCGCGACTTCGGCCAGCGTCGCATCCGGGTGGATCAGCACGTCCTGCTCGTCGGTCACGCGCGCGGCTGGCTCCTCGACCAGCACGCCATCGACCGTGATCCAGCCACCGGCGATGTACTGCTCCGCTTCGCTGCGCGAGCAGGGAATCATTTCGGCCACGCGCTTGGCGAGGCGGATCGAGGTGTCGGTCATGAAGCGTCTTTAAAGAAGGTAGTGAATACGTCGATGATGCGCGCAACGTCGGCAGCCGTCACTTTGATGTGCGTGACCAGGCGTGTATGCTGGCCCACCGTGGCGCGGATGCGCTCGCGCACCAGTGTGGCGCGCAGCGCGTCGACGGACGCCGGCGGCACTTCGATGTAGAAAATATTCGTTTGCGGCGTGGCCACCTTCAGCTGGGCGATCTGCGCCAGGCCGCGCGACAAGTTGGCCGCGTTGGTATGGTCGTCGGCCAGCCGTTCGATATTGTGTTCGAGCGCGTACAGCCCGGCCGCGGCCAGGATGCCGGCCTGGCGCATGCCGCCGCCCAGCATCTTGCGCCAGCGCTTGCCCTGTTCGATGAAGGCCTTCGGCCCGCACAACACCGAGCCAACCGGCGCGCCGAGGCCCTTGGACAGGCACACCGACAGCGTGTCGAAGCCGGCAGTGGCGGCGCGCAGGCTGATGCCCTGCTTGACGGCCGCATTGCAGATGCGCGCGCCGTCCAGGTGGGTCGCCAGGCCGCGCGCGTGCGCCAGCTGCGTGGCGGCCGCCATGTAGTGGGCGCCCAGCACGCGTCCGCCAATCGTGTTTTCCAGCGCCAGCAAACGGGTACGCGCAAAGTGCATGTCGTCGGGTTTGATGTAGGCGTCGATGTCGGCCAGCGCGATGCTGCCGTCGGGCTGGTTGGCGATCGGCTGCGGCTGGATGCTGCCCAGCACCGCGGCGCCGCCGCCTTCGTATTTGTAGGTGTGCGCTTCCTGGCCGACCAGGTATTCGTCGCCGCGCGCGCAATGGACCAGCAGCGCGATCAGGTTGCTCTGCGTGCCGGACGGTGCGAACAGGCCGGCCTCGTAGCCGAACATTTCGGCGGTGACTTCCTGCAGCCGGTTGACGGTCGGGTCGTCGCCGTAGACGTCGTCGCCGACCGGCGCTGCCTGCATCGCCGCGCGCATTTCCGCGCCGGGCTGGGTAACGGTGTCGCTGCGCAAGTCGATCCAGCGTTCGGCGTGGTTGCTCATATCGCTCATGATGTCGCTTCGGCTTTTTCCAGGTGGTCGGTGTAGAAACGCTCGCCCATTTCCTCGAGGCCGAGCGTGGCCAGTACTTCCTGCAGGCGCTCGGTCGGGCGCTTGCGCGGCAGGTTCTTGTAGCTGGCGATGATCAGTTCATTTTTCATCGAATGCTCCCAGCCTACCAGTTCGGTCACGTTGACCTGGTAGCCGTGCGCTTCGAGCTGCAGGCAGCGCAGCACGTTGGTCACCTGGCTGCCGAATTCGCGCGTGTGCAGCGGGTGGCGCCAGATTTCGGTCAATGCACTTTTGCCCATGTCCTTGCTCTTGTTCTTCTTGAGGACAGTGGCCACTTCGGCCTGGCAGCACGGCACCAGCACCATGAACTTGGCGCGCTTTTTCAGCGCGAAGTCGATGGCGTCGTCGGTCGCCGTATTGCAGGCGTGGAGCGCGGTGACGATGTCGATCTGCGCCGGCAGCTTGTCCGATTTGGTCGAGTCGGCCACCGACAGGTTCAGGAAGGACATGCCGGGAAAGCCGAGCTTCTGGGCCAGCGCGGTCGACTTCTGGACCAGCTCCTCGCGCGTTTCGATGCCGTAGATGCGCGAGCCATCATCGTGCCCCTTGAAGAACAGGTCGTACAAAATGAAGCCGAGATAGGACTTGCCTGCCCCGTGGTCGACCAGCGAAATGGCGGGATGGTCCTGCTGGATTTCCTTGAGCAGCGGCTCGATGAACTGGTACAGGTGGTAGACCTGCTTCAGCTTGCGGCGGCTGTCCTGATTGAGCTTGCCGTCACGCGTAAGGATGTGCAGTTCCTGCAGCAGCTCGATCGACTGGCCGGGACGGATTTCCGGGGCCAACACCGGTTCTGGCTTGGTGGTGTCAGCGCGCTTCATCGATCCATGCCTGTTGAATCGCTTCAAGGACTTTCTCGCCGCCGCGGGTGTGGTCGTCGTCGAAGCCATCCAGGTCCACCACCCAGTTGTGCAGGTCCACGAAGCGCACCGTCAACGGATCGATGTCGGGATGCTTGTCGTACAGCGCTTCCGCAATCGCGGTAATGTCGGCCCATTTCATGATCAATGGTTCTTTTCGGCGGCGTGGTTAATCGTGTACTTCGGCAGTTCGACCACCAGGTCCTCGGTGCCGACAATAGCCTGGCACGACAAGCGCGACACGGCCTCGAGGCCCCACGCGCGGTCGAGCAGGTCTTCTTCTTTTTCTTCCGGCTCGTTGAGCGAGTTGTAGCCTTCGCGCACCAGCACGTGGCAGGTGGTGCAGGCGCACACGCGGTCGCAGGCGTGCTCGATTTCGATGTCGTTCTCGAGCATGACGTCGCAGATCGATTTGCCGGTCGGCGCGTCAATGACAGCGCCTTCAGGGCAGAAATTTGGATGGGGCAGAAATACGATTTGTGGCACGGTTGACCTCTTAATAAATTGCCGTCGTCCTCGCGAACGGGAAACGCATGCGTTTCCCG
>JANYGW010000030.1 GCA_025359245.1 Massilia sp. | reverse complement strand
ACGTGCTCACTGAGCTGCCGAAACGCCAGCCCGGTGACGACATGACCGACCTGCTGCCGTTCAACTACGCCAAGCCCTAGCCGATTCGCCCCGACAGGCCGGCGCTCGCAAGGCCGACGGTGTGGTTTAAATCTCGCTTACCGTTGATCAGCCAGAAATGATGGAACGCCAGGCGGATATTGTCGCGTAGTTGAATGTCGTCCCACGGCTTGGTGTAGAAGCGATAAATCGCGCCCCGGTTGATCGAATCGAGCACCGCTTCGATTCCCGTATGGCCCGACAACATGATCCGTATCGTATCCGGATACATCTCCTTTACCTTGCTCAGGAACTCGGTGCCGCTCATGACCGGCATGCGCTGTTCGCACATGATCACGTGCACCTGGTGCAGCGCCAGCAGCTCGAAGCCCTCGGCCGGCGACAGCGCCGTCAGGATCCGGTAGCCGTCGCGGGTAAACAGCCGGTGCAGCGAGGACAGCACATTGACGTCGCTGTCGACCAGCAGCAGCGTCTGGCGCCCCGACTCGGTCGATTCCGGCTCCGATGGCAGCAAGCGGTTGGCCGCCATCATTTCGCCCATCTCCTCGGCCGGCAGCGGACGGCTGAAGTGGAAGCCCTGGATCTCGTCGCAGCGGTGGCGCCGCAGGTAAGCCATCTGCGCGCGCGACTCGACGCCTTCCGCAATCACCTTCATCTTCATGCTGTGCGCCATGCTGATGATCGCCAGCGCGATGGCGGCATCGTCCGGATTGACGGTGATGTCGCGCACGAAGGCGATGTCGATCTTGAGCGTGTCGATCGGGAAGCGCTTCAGGTAAGCCAGGCTCGAATAGCCGGTGCCGAAATCGTCGATCGCAATCTTGATGCCGAGCGCCTTCAGGTTGATCAAGACCCCGATGGTGCGCTCGGCGTTGGACATCAGCGCGCTTTCGGTCAGCTCCAGTTCGAGCAGCGCCGGGTCCACGTTGTGGCGCACGATGGCGGCCCGGATATCGGCCTCCAAATCGCCCTCGACGAACTGGCGGCTCGAGACATTGACCGCCACCCGCAGTTCGCCCGTGCCGTCGGCGCCCCACTGCGCGATCTGGCGGCAGGCCTCGTCGATGACCCAGGCGCCGGCCCGCACGATCAACCCCGTCTCTTCCATCACCGGGACGAATTCGGCCGGGTACACCAGCCCGTAGCCGGGCCGGTTCCAGCGCAGCAGCGCCTCGGCGCCGCTGATGCGGCCGCTCGACAGGTCGACCTTGGGCTGGTAGTACAGCATGAACTCGCCCTGGTCGAGCGCGCGCCGCAAGGCCAGCTCCAGGTCCAGCCTGGCCAGCACCTGCACGTTCATGCCGGCCGTGAAGAAGCGGTAGCCATCGCGCCCGGCTTCCTTGGCCCGCACCATGGCGGTGTCGGCGTAGCGCACCAGCGTTTCGGGGTCGGTGGCGTCGTCCGGATACATGGCGATGCCGATGCTGGTGGTCAGCCCGGCCTGCTGTCCGTGCAGGTCGAACGGCGCGCGCAGCGCATCGCGCACTTCGTTGGCCACGTTGAGCGCGTCCTGCTGGTTGCGCGTCATCGTCAGGATCAGCGCGAATTCGTCGCCGCCCAGCCGGCCGACCGTGTCGCGGATGCGCACGCACTGCACCAGCCGGCTGCTGAACTGGCGCAGCAACTCGTCGCCCAGCGCCGCGCCGAGCGAATCGTTGACGATCTTGAAGCGGTCGAGCGCAATGAACAGCACCGCGATGCGCCATTGCTTGTCCTGCGCCAGCGCGATCGCTTCGCGCAAGGTCTGGTAGAACAGGGTGCGGTTGGGCAGCCCGGTCAGGCTGTCGTAGCTGGCCATGTGGCGCAGCCGCTGCTGCGCCAGCAGGCGTTCGCTGATGTCGCGCGCCACCGCAATGAGCACGCGCGCGCCGTCCAGCACCTGCACCTGCCAGTGGATCTCGACCGGCAGCGGCGCCTCGCCGGCGCGCTCGAGCAGCACTTCGACCAGGTCGGATACGCCCGCGTCGCCGCGCGCCGCCTGGCGCGCCAGCTCGGCCTCGGCCGCCAGCCCCAGCTCGGCCGGCGCGATCGCCAGCAGCGCTTCGCGCGCCAGGCCCAGCATGCGGCAGGCGCCGTCGTTGACATCGACCAGCGCCATGCTGGCAATATCGATCAGGAAGATGGCGTCGGCGGTGGCGTCCATGGCGCTGCGAAAGCGCTGCAGTTCGGCGGTCCGCTCGCGCACGGTCTGCTCCAGGCGCGCGCCGTAGTTGCGCGACTCGCGGTGCAGCAGGCGCACTTCGAGCATGTTGCGGATCCGGGTCAGCACTTCGACCGGGTCGAACGGCTTGCCGACGAAATCGCGCGCGCCTGCGTCGAGCGCCTGCAGCTTCTTGTCCGGTTCGGCGGTGACCACCAGCACCGGCAACCAGGCCTCGGTTTCGAGCGGCTTGAGCGCTTCCATCACCTGGAAGCCGCTCATGCCCGGCATGTGCAGGTCGAGGATGATCAGGTCGTAGCGGTTGGCCGCGTGCAGGCCGGCCACTGTGGTCGGATCGGTGGTGCCGGTAACGTTGGTATAGCCGGTACTGGTGAGCAGGTACTCGATCAGCTGCACGTTGACGCTCTGGTCGTCGACGATCAGGATGGCTGCGGCGTGGATGTCGTCCAGCGTGATCATAAGCGACCCTCCTTCGGTTGTTCACGCACGGCGTCGATCATGGCCAGCGTGCTGTCGATCGCGACGTTGAATTCGTCGACGTTGATTGGTTTGGTCAGGTAGCGGAAGAAGCCCGATTCCAAGCCCTTTTCGATATCGCGCGGCATGGCGTTGGCGGTCAGCGCCAGCACCGGAATATGGCTGGTGCGCGGTTCGCGCCGCAGTTCGTTGAGGGCGTCGATCCCGTTCATGCCAGGCAGGTTGATGTCCATCAGGATCAGGTCCGGCAGGTGCGCCTTGGCCATCTCGATGCCGAGGTGGGCGTCGGGCGCCGACAGCAGGCGCAGGTCGCTGCGAAAGCCGACGATTTCCTGCACCAGCTTGAGGTTGGCCGGATTGTCTTCACATACAGCAGCGTATGCGCGGTGCCGGACGCATCGGGCGCCCCGATGCGCGCGTCCCCCGGCGGTGCGCCGGCCAGCGCCGAGGGCAGCGGCGTGGTGATGTCCAGCTCGACCCAGAACACGGTCCCGACGCCGACGCTGCTGGTGACGCCGATCGTCCCGCCCATCAATTCGACCAGCCGGCGCGTGACCACCAGCCCGATGCCGGTGCCCTCTTCGCTGCCGTTTTCCTGGCCCAGCCGGTTGAACGGCTGGAACAGCGAATCGACCTGCGCGGGCGACAAGCCGGCCCCGGTGTCCTGTACCGACAGACGGATCCGCCCGGCGCCGGCGGCCTTGCAGTCGAGGACCACCGCACCCCTCTCGCGGTTGTACTTGATCGCGTTCGAGAGCAGGTTCAGCAGCACCTGCTTGAGGCGGGTGCGGTCGGCCTTGAGCACCGCGCCGGTGGGGCCGGGGAACAGCATGCGGATGCTGCGCGGCGCCCCCATCGGTTCGACCATGCCGCGGCATTCGGCCAGGATCTCGTCCAGCGCGACCGGCTCCATCGACAGGTTGACGGTGCCCGATTCGACCTTGGCCAGGTCGAGGATCTCGTTGATCAGGGTCAGCAAGTGGCGTCCCGATTTGAGGATATGGCTGGCGAACTCCTTCTTCTGCGGCACCGTGGTGGGCAGCGTGTCGGAGGTCAGGATCTGGGCGAAACCGAGGATCGCATTGAGCGGCGTGCGCAGTTCATGGCTCATCGCCGACAGGAACGCCGACTTGGCCGCATTGGCGCTCTTGGCCGCTTCCATCGCCAGGCCCAGTTCCGCGTTGGTCTGCTCCAGCTGCAGCGTGCGCTCGATCACGCGGCCCTCGAGCTCCTGGTTCAGGCGCATCACTTCCTGCTGCGCGCGGGCGCGCTCCTCGGCCTCGCGCGCGATGGCCTGGTTGGAGTCTTCCAGCGCGCGCGTCCGCTGTTCTATCTCGGTGAGCATCGCGTTGAACGAGTCGACCAGGTCGCCGGCTTCGTCGTCGCTGATGCGGCGCGCGCGCTGCGAGTAGTCGCGCGTGCTCACCACTTCGCGCGCGATTTCGGTGATCGAAGAAATCGGCTCGGTCAGGAACGCGCCCAGGCGGCGCGTCAGCAGGTAGGCGATCAGCAGCGCCAGCGCGATCAGGGCGACGGCCACGCCCAGATAGTCACGTGCGCGCGGCACCAGCGCGTATTCGGCGCGCAGGTAGACCGTGCCGAGCAGCTCGCCGTTTTCAATGACCGGCTTGTACAGCACCAGCGCATTGCCGTCGATGGTCATGCTCTCGGCGCGCGGCGCCGCCGGTAAGGCGCTCTTTTCGCCGGCCGCCACGTACGAGGCGAACAGCGCGCCGCTGGCATCGTACAGCGCGCCGGCGCGCACCTCGGGACGGATTTTCAGCAGCGCCAGGTTGGCCTTTGCCAGGCGCTGGTCGTCGAAAGTCAGCGCGGCCGACGTCATCCGGCCCAGCAGTTCGGCCTGGGTCGACATGTCGTCGAGCAGCGCCCGGTGATAGCCGCGCAGGTCGTAGGCGATCAGCGCGCCGGTCGAGATGAGCAGCGCCGCCAGCGTCGCCGTCAGCACCACCGCGACCAGTTTCTGGCGGATCGAATGGAGCGCGATCATAGGGCGCCCTCGACCCGGTGCGCCACCGCCAGCATGCGCGCGCTGATGCGCAGCCGGCCGGCCGCCACCGGGCGCAGCGCGACGTCAAAGCGCAGCCGGTCGTCGGCCACCAGGAACGTGATCATGCAGCCGGGCGGCATCGGGTCGGCGCCGTCGGACACGGTCAACAGCGACTGCCCGCGCGCGCGCGCCAGCAGCGCGCCCAGCGCGGCGCGCTCGAGGGAACTGTCGAGGAACAGGATGTGCAGTTCGGCGCCGGCGTCGCCGGCCGGCAGGCGGCGCACCTTGAGAGGATGGCCGTTGACGCTGCGTCCGGCGACCATCCGTTCGAGCTGTTCGGCCAGCGCATCGTTACCGGACACGCCGATCTGCAGCGCGCTGTCGGGACGCGCGAAGCTGGCCTCGGGCCATTCGACGAAGCTGGCAAACTTGAGCAGGTAGGCGGCCTTGACCTGGCGTTCCAGGCCGGCCGCCGGGGCCGCGACTTGGGCAGTGGCCTGGGCCGGCGCGGGAGCCTGGGCCAGGCCGTTGCCGAGCATGGCCAGCAGCAGCCAGCCTAGCGCCCAGCGCCGCGGCGGCAGCCGAACGAAGCGGCTCGGCTGCCGCCTGGGAGTACCCATCTGCGTGAGGTTTGGCGGCATGCGTGTCCAATTCGAATGTACCGCTGCGATCTTACAACAGCACGCTTTGAGAATAGCAGCCTGATATGCATGCACGGCGCACGCCTGAGCGGCTATTTGTTCAATATCAAGGTAATGTACGCCGCTTTGTGCTCAATTGCTGGATTATTTGAAAACATTGTCGAGCTGCGCGGGGACAGCATTCCGGGCCGCATGGTAAAGTAGAATTCGACGCCCCCACGACCCAGGAGTCCCCGTGACGAACGACATCATCGAGCTGGCCGCCAAGGCCGGCCACGCGCTGCAGGCCAAGGGGCTGCTGCTGGCGACGGCCGAATCGTGCACCGGCGGCGGCGTCTCCTGCGCGATCACCGAAGTGGCCGGCTCGACCGGCTGGTTCGACTGCGGCTTCGTCACCTATTCGAACGCCTCGAAGAGCGCCTTGCTGGACGTGCCGGCCGCACTGATCGCCCAGCTCGGCGCCGTCAGCGAGGAAGTGGCCGCCGCCATGGCCAAGGGCGCGCTGGCCAACAGCAACGCCCACGTGGCGCTGTCGACCACGGGCATCGCCGGCCCCAGCGGCGCCGTACCGGGCAAGCCGGTTGGCACCATCTGCTTCGGCTGGAGCCGCGCCGGCCTGACCCACACCGAAAGGCTCGTATTTACCGGTGACCGCCAGTCGGTGCGCGAACAAACCGTCATGCACGCCCTGCACGGCCTGCTGCGCTTCATTGAATAGGACCTGGCCCCGTTGATGCCCTTCCCGCTCGTGCGCTGGCCGCTGGCCGCGGCCCTGGTCCTGAGCTGCCTGCAGGCGCAGGCCGCAGAAGCCCCCTATACCGTGTATGCGGCCGGCGACATCGCCGACTGCAGCGGCGCCGGCCCGGCCTGGTCGGCCGCAGCGGCCACCGCCACGCTGGTCGAAGCGGGCCTGGCCGGCGACGCGCGCGCCGCCGTGCTGGCCCCGGGCGACCTGGTCTACCAGGCAGGCACCGAGCGCGAATTTCACGACTGCTACGGCCCGACCTGGGGCCGCTTCAAGGCGCGCACCTATCCGGCGCCGGGCAACCATGAACACGCGACCCCGGGCGCGGCCGGCTACTTCGGCTATTTCGGCGCCGTCGCGGCGCGCGGCTATTACAGCGTGCGCCTGGGCGCCTGGCGCATCATTTCGCTCGACAGCAGCCTGTCCGGCGCGGCCCTGCAGGAGCAGCTGGCGTGGCTGCAGCAGGAACTGGCGCAGCACCAGGAGCGCTGCACGCTGGCGTACTGGCACCATCCCTTGTATAGTTCCGGCGCCCATGGCAGCATCGCCACCATGCGCCCGGCCTGGGAGCTGCTGTACCGCGCCGGCGCCGAAGTCGTGCTGTCCGGGCATGACCACGACTACGAGCGCTTCGCCGCGCAGGACGCCGACGGCCGGCTCGACCCGGCGCGCGGGATCCGCCAATTCGTGGTCGGCACCGGCGGCGCCTATTCGACGCCCTTCCTGTGGCCCCTGAAGCACAGTGAAATGCGCGACAATAGCCGCACCGGGGTGCTCAAGCTGGTGCTGCGCGAAGCGAGCTACGACTGGGAATTCCTCGCAGCGTCCTACGACGGCTTCCCGAACGGTCCGCAGGCGGACCGCGGCACGGGCCAGTGCCACTAACTTTTTGGAGCAATTCGATGCACAACACGGTACATTTCATCCTCCAGGGCAAAGGCGGGATCGGCAAGACGCTGGTCTCGACCATCCTGGCGCAATGGCTGGCGACCAAGGACGAACAGCCGCTGCGCTGCTTCGACACCGACCAGGAAAACGCCACCTTCTCGCGCTACAAGGCGATGGATGTCAAGCACGTGCCGGTGATGACGGACGCGCGCAATATCGATCCCAAGCGCTTCGACTCTTTGATGATCGACATCCTCGAAGAAGAAGGCAACTGCGTGATCGACAACGGCGCCAACACCTTCTCGCCGCTGATGGGCTACCTGCTGGAGAACGACTGCTTCGACCTGCTGCGCGAATCGGGCCGCAAGGTCTACATCCACAGCATCGTCGGCGGCGGCGACACGCTGCACGACACCGCGATGGGATTCGTCTCGACCGCCAAATCGACCAACGTGCCGCTGGTGCTGTGGGAGAACGAGCATTTCGGCATGCTGCAGTCGGCCACCGGCAAGGTATTTACCGAATCGCAGACTTATTCCGACAACGCCGGCCGCGTGTGCGGGCGCGTGGTCCTGTCGCAGCGCAACGCCGACACCTTCGGCGCCGACATCAAGAAAATGAACATCGCGCGCATGACCGCCAACGAAGTGCGCGAGAGCGAAAAATTCAACGTGATGGAAAAGCAGCGCATCAAGGTGGTGTTCCGCGACCTGTTCGAACAACTCGATAAAGTCGAGTGGTAAGCACGATGGACCAGCAAAAACTGCGCATGCTCGTGTTCGAAAAAACCGGTGTCAAGATCGACATTGACGACCCCATTTTCGCGCTGGTCGCCCTCAACGAAGCGGTGCTGGCCGAGGCCGTGGAGCGCCACGTGGCGCTGCTCGACGACGCCACCGCCGACCTGGCCGAACAGGCGCAGCTGCTGCAGGACAGCGGCAGCAGCTGCCGCTACGGCGCCGCCGAACGGCCGGTCGCCGCGCTGGTCAGGCCGGCCGGCGCGGTCGACGCCGTACCCGGCCCGTCGCAGCAGGAAAAGCGCGCCATGGCGATCGCCGCCGGCGCCGCCGTGCTGTGCGCGCTGCTGGTGCTGGTCGGCCAGGCGCTGTTCTTCAAGATGCCCCCCGTGCCCGCATCGACCGTGATCGCCAAAGAGCTCACGCCCGAGCAGGCGGCGGCGATTCGCGACGGCGAAAAAATGGCGAAAATCGTCCAGAAGCTGGACCAGAAAACCCGCAACGCCATCCAGGCAGAAATGCAAAAACCCTGATCATGTCTCCTTTGAATTTGCTTGCCGTACCCGCGCTGGTGCTCTCGCTTGGCGCCGTGGCGCCGGCCGGCGCCGCGCCCGCATTCGCCATCGAAAAATACACGCTGCCCAACGGCCTTGAAGTGATCCTGGTCGAAGACCGCAAGTTGCCGCTGGTGGCGGTCAACCTGTGGTACCACGTCGGCCCGGCCAACGAGGCGCCCGGCAAGACCGGCTTCGCCCATTTGTTCGAGCACATGATGTTCGCCGCCACCAAGCACGCGCCGCGCGGCCTGGTCGACACCCTGCTCGAAGGGGCCGGCGCGACCGACTCGAACGGCAGCACCGATTTCGACCGCACCAATTATCACGACACGGTGCCGTCCAACCAGCTCGAACTGGCGCTGTGGGCGCACGCCGACCGCATGGGCTACCTGCTCGACGTGCTGGATCAGAAAGCGCTGGCCAACCAGCAGGACGTGGTGCGCAACGAACGGCGCGAGAGCGTCGAGAATCGCCCCTACGGCATCGTCGAGGAAACGCTGTTCCAGCGCTTGTTTCCGAAGTCGCACCCGTACCACGCCAACGTGATGGGTTCGCACGCCGACATCCAGAGCGCCCAGCTGGACGACATTCGCGACTTTTTCACGCGCTACTATGCGCCCAACAACGCCAGCCTGGTGATCGCCGGCGACATCGACAAGGCCGCCGCACGCGCGCTGGTGTCCAAGTATTTCGGCACCTTCAAGCGCGGTGCCGACGTGCCGAAACCGGTGGTGGAAACGCCCAAGATCACGTCCGAACAGCGCGTCGTGGTGCACGACCGGGTCGAGCTGCCGCGCGTGATCATGGGCTGGCTGACCACGCCCGCGTTCAAGCCGGGCGACGCTGAACTGTCGATCGCCGCCCACATCCTGGCCGGCGGCAAGACCAGCCGGCTGTATAAATCGCTGGTGTACGACAAGCAGCTGGCGCAGGATGTCGGCGCGGCGCAGCATGGATACGCGCTCAGTTCCGTATTCGAAGTGGACGTGACGGCCCGGCCCGGCCACAGTGCCGAGGAAATCGAAGCGGCGATCGACGCCGAACTCGATGCGCTGCGCACCAGCGGCCCGACCGCCAGGGAAGTCGAACGCGCCCAGTCCGCGATCGAAACGGGGATGCTGACCAGCGTCGAAAAAATCGGCGGCGAAGGCCTGGCCGACATGGTCAACGAATACAACCAGTACGTGGGCGACCCGGCCTACTTCGCCAAGGACCTGGAACGCTACCGCGCCGTGACCCCGGCCGGCATCCAGCGCGTGCTGGCAGAGCAGATCCGCAAGGACGCGCGCGTGGTCGTGCACGGCGTCCCCGGAACGCCGCTGGCCGAGCCGGAAGTGCCGATCACCAAGCCGAAGCACGCCAGCGCGAAGGCGCAGCCGATCAACGCCGACGAGCCGTGGCGGCGCCAAGTGCCGAAGGCCGGGCCGGCGCCGGCGATCTCGCTGCCGGTCGCGCAATCGTTCAAGCTGGCCAATGGCCTGACCGTGATTCATCACCACAATCCCGCGCTGCCGCTGGTGGCGGCCGAACTGGTGATCAAGGCCGGCGCCAGCGCCAATCCGGCTGGCCATCCGGGCCTGGCCGGCTTCACCGCATCGATGCTCGACGAAGGCACGGCCACGCGCAGCGCGCCGCAGATCGCCGACGAACTGGCGCAGCTGGGCGCCTCGTTCAGCGCCGCCAGCGGTGCTGAAACGTCGCGCCTGTCGCTGCTGTCGCTGAAGAAGAACTTCGCCGGCGCGCTGGACGTGCTGGCCGACGTGGCGCGCAACCCATCGTTCCCCGATGCCGAAGTCGAGCGCCAGCGCGCCAGCCGGCTGGCCGAACTGGGGCAGCACCTGGAAGACGCGTCGGCGGTGGCCGACATCGTCGGCAGCGCGGTGCTGTATGGCGACCAGCATCCGTTCGGCTACGTGGAACTGGGCAGCGAAGCGGCGATCAACGCCACCACGCGCGCCGAGCTGCTCGGATTCTGGCGCCGCCACTACCTGCCCAACAATGCGGCGCTGGTGCTGTCGGGCGACCTGACCGGGGCCGAAGCGAAGGCGCTGGCCGAAGCGAGCTTCGGCAGCTGGAAGGCGGCAGAACTGAGCCAGCTGGCGGTGGCGCAGGCCGTCACCACCAAGGCCAACGTGGTGCTGGTGCAAAAAGGCGACGCCACCCAGACCGCCTTGCAGGTCACGCTGATCGGCACCGACCGCAAGACGCCCGATTTCGCCGCGCTCGAAGTACTGAACGCGGTGCTGGGCGGCCTGTTCACGAGCCGCATCAACAACAACCTGCGCGAAGAAAAAGGCTACAGCTACGGCGTGTATTCGCAGTTCGACTACCGGCGTACGGCCGGACCGTTCGAAATTGCCGGCAGCGTGCGCACCAATGCGACCGGCGCGTCGATCGCCGAAATCATGAAGGAAGTGCGGGCCATCCGCGAGCATCCGCTGAGCGCGGCGGAGCTGGACAACGCGCGCAACGCGCAAGTGCTGTCGCTGCCGGGCCATTTCGACACCAACGAAGGGATCAGCGCCAGCCTGGCCGGCCTGTTCGCGTACGACCTGCCGCTCGACTATTACAGCACGCTGGCGGCGCAGTTTGGCGCGGTGACGGCCGAACAGGTGCAGGCGGCGGCGCGCAAATACCTGGTGCCGGAAAAGCTGGTGGTGATCGCGGTCGGCGACCGCAAGAAAATCGAACCGCAGCTGCGCAAGCTGAAGCTCGGCGTCATCGAAATTCGCGAAGCCGACGGCACGCGCAAGTAGCCAACATCGCCCTTGCGCAGGCGAGGGCCCAGAGCACGTATGATCTGACGTGCCATGGGTCCTCGCCTGCGCAAGGACGGGGTTGATTGATTTCGCTGCGCCTAAACCAGCGCGATTCCTGCCTCGTATTCACATCTTTCCCTTGCACTCCAGCGCAACCTGCCCTAACATGTGAACACTTCTTCACATGTTGATTATGGCCAATTTCCCCGACACCGACTTCGCAGTCGACCAGCTCGCCGACCTGTTTCACCTGCTGGGCGACCCGACCCGCTTGCGCATCGTGCTGGCCTGCCTGCCGGCGCCGATCGCGGTGGGCGACATCGCCGCCACGCTGGAGCTGAGCAGCTCGCTGGTCAGCCACCATTTGCGCCTGCTGCGCGCGGCGCGCATCGTCAAGGCTGAACGCCAGGGCAAGCAGGTGTTCTACTCGGCCGCCGACGCACACATCACCGGCGTACTGGCCGACATGCTCGAACACATCGCAGAACCTTCCAACGGAACCGACCTATGAACCACGACCACCAGCACGGCGCAAGCTGCCAGCACGATCACGATCACGCCAAGAAGCACGATCACGACCATGACCATGGCGGCCATGGCCACCACCACCATTTCGACCCGAACGGCAACGGCCGCGCCTTCGCGCTGGCGATCTGCCTCAACACGCTGTTCGTGGCCATCGAATTCGGCTACGGCTTCATCGCCAATTCGACCGCGCTGATGGCCGACGCCGGCCACAACCTGTCCGATGTGCTGGGCCTGATGGTGGCCTGGGGCGCGGCCACGCTGGCGCGCAGCACGCCGAACCGGCGCTATACCTACGGCCTGCGCAGCTCGTCGATCCTGGCGGCGCTGCTCAATGCGCTGATCCTGATGATGGCCTGCGGCGCCATCCTGTGGGAAGCGGTGCACCGCTTCACGTCGCCGCCGCCAGTGGCCGGCGTGACAGTGGCGATCGTGGCGGCAGTCGGGGTGGCGATCAATGGCATCTCGGCCTGGCTGTTCATGTCCGGCAGCAAGGACGATATCAACATCCGCGGCGCCTACCAGCATATGGCGGCCGACGCGGCGATCTCGATGGGCGTGGTGATCTCGGGCCTGGCCATCATGGCAACCGGCTGGGCCTGGCTCGACCCGCTGGTCAGCATCGTGATCGTGCTGTTTATTTTGGTCAGCACCTGGTCGCTGCTGAAGGAATCGCTGCGCCTGGTGCTGGCGGCGGTGCCGGACAATGTCGATGCGGCCAAGGTGACCGAATTTCTCAGCGCCCGCCCCGGCGTGACGGCGATCCACGACCTGCACATCTGGGCCATGAGCACCACTGAAACGGCGCTGACGGCGCACCTGGTGATGCCGGCCGGTTATCCGGGCGACGCCGCGGTGGACGCGATCACAGAGAAGTTAAAGTCGGACTATGCAATTCATCATTGCACTTTGCAGGTCGAGATGGGCACCACGGTCCACGGCTGCACCTTGCACGAAGAGGCGCACTAAGAGACGTCGCCCTCGTGAAGTGGAAATGCGCGCATTTTCCGTTCGCGAGGACGACAGTGACAGGCCTTAGGCCAGGTTGGCGAACAGCGCAGTCGACAAATAGCGCTCGCCGAACGATGGAATGATCGTCACGATCAACTTGCCCGCGTTCTCGGGCCGGCGCGCCACCTGCATCGCGGCCCACAGCGCCGCTCCCGACGAAATGCCCACCAGCAGCCCCTCATCGCGCGCAGCCGCCCTGGCCGTGGCGAAAGCATCCTCGTTCTTGACGGTGATGACTTCATCGTAGGCCGAGGTGTTGAGCACCGCCGGAATGAAGCCGGCGCCGATACCCTGGATCGGGTGCGGCCCCTTGGTGCCCTTCGACAGCATCGGCGACGCTTCCGGTTCCACGGCAATCGCCTGGAATCCCGGCTTGCGCGCCTTGATCACTTCGGACACGCCGGTAATGGTGCCGCCGGTGCCCACGCCCGCCACCAGGATATCGACATTGCCGTCGGTATCGCGCCAGATTTCCTCGGCCGTCGTGCGGCGGTGCACGTCCGGGTTGGCTGGATTGTTGAACTGCTGCGGCATGAAGTAATTCGGATTCTGGGCGCACATTTCCTCGGCCGCGCGGATCGCGCCCAGCATGCCTTCCGGCCCCGGCGTGAGCACCAGTTCGGCGCCATATGCACGCAGCAGCACGCGCCGCTCGGTGCTCATGGTTTCGGGCATCACCAGCTTGCAGCGGTAGCCGCGCGCCGCGCACACCATCGCCAGCGCGATGCCGGTGTTGCCGCTGGTGGGTTCGACGATGACGGTGTCGGGGCCGATCATGCCCGCCGCCTCGGCCGCCTCGATCATGGCCAGGCCGATCCGGTCCTTGACGCTGTGGGCCGGATTGTAGAATTCCAGCTTGGCCAGGATCTCGGCCCCGGCGCCTTTGGCCAGGTTGCGGATCCGCACCAGCGGGGTGTTGCCGATTAACTCAGTGACGTCGTTCGCGATTCTCATGCTCTCTCCCGCCGGTAGCTGTGTGATTTATTTGACGTTGACCAGTTCCACATCGAAGATCAGGTCCGCGCCCGGTTTGATATCGTCGCCCGCGCCGCGCGAGCCGTAGGCCAGGCTGGAAGGAATGATCAAGGTGCGCTTGCCACCCACTTTCATGCCGACGATGCCCTGGTCCCAGCCCTTGATCACGCGTCCGGTGCCCAGCACGAAGTCGAGCGGCTGGCCGCGGTCGAACGAGGAATCGAATTTCTTGCCGTGCTGCTTGACGCCCATCGGCTTGTACAGCCAGCCGGTGTAATGCATGTAGACGGTCGAGCCGACGGTCGCTTCGGCACCCTTGCCGACCACGGTGTCGATCTTGATCAGCTGGTTTTCCGGCTGGGTGGTAATGACCGGCACGGGCGGGACGTCCACCTGGACGGTGGCCGAGGCGCTCTGACCGGCGGCCTGCGCCATCGAGGCGGCGGTGGCGAGGATCATCAGGAGGAAAACGGAACGACGGATCATGGTGTGTTCTTTCAAGTGAAGAAATCAATGATACATTTTGCAATGCCTATCATAGCAAGGCATCGGGCAGCTGCACAGGGGGCACGTCAGGAACCGGGACCGCCTGGGCGGCCAGCCGGTTCAGCACATGGCCGGCGGCAATCATGCCGAAGGTGGCGGTGACGACCATGCTCGAACCGAAGCCGGCGCAATTGAGGCCGCTGACGGCGTCGATCTCGCAGCTGGCATCGGTTTCGGGCAGCGTCAGGGGTTCCATCGAAAACACCGCGTCGACGCCGAACTTGGTCTTGATACTACGCGGAAAACCGTAATCGTTGCGCAAGCGTTTGCGCACCATCTTCAGCAGCGGCTCCTGTTCGGTGCGCGCCAGGTCGCGCACTTCGATGCGGGTGGCGTCGGTCTGGCCGCCGGCGCTGCCGATGATGACGATCGGCAGCTGGTGGTCGCGGCAATACGCGATCAGGGCCGCCTTGGCCCGGACGTTGTCGATCGCGTCGACGACAAAATCGTAGCCCTTGCCGGCGATCATCTGCTCGAGGTTGTCC
Organism: Massilia sp.; assembly: GCA_025359245.1. Taxonomy (GTDB): domain Bacteria; phylum Pseudomonadota; class Gammaproteobacteria; order Burkholderiales; family Burkholderiaceae_D; genus Telluria_A. Next base: position 3,167 of record JANYGW010000030.1, on the reverse strand, counting down.
GGCGTGATGAAGTCTTCGACCTGGTGCACTATGCAAAACGGGTTGATCTGGACGATGCGCTCGGCCAATGCGCTGATCTTGGCCTGGCCGATGGTGCCGCTCAGCGCCTGGATCTGGCGGTTGATGTTCGATTCGGCGACATTATCCAGGTCGATCAGCGTCAGTTGCCCGATCGCACTGCGGGCCAGCGCCTCGACCACCCAGGAACCGACGCCGCCGACGCCGATCACGCACACGTGGGCGGCGCGAAAGCGCGCCAGCGCCGCCTGGCCGTACAGGCGGCCGATGCCGCCGAAGCGGCGCTCGATGTCGACTTCCTCGTCGGCAGCCGGGAAAATGGAGGTATTGATGGTATTCATCACGCCATTTTAACGGACGCGGCGCTTCGGACTGTTCTAGAATGAGGCGACCATACCGACCAGGAACATCATGACCGACGCCCTTCCCGCCAGCGCCCCCGGCTTCGACCAGCCGATCGCCGTGCTCAAACACTGCCACGACCGCATCCGCAAGCAGCTGGCCACGCTGGACAAGCTGCTGCCGCACCTTGCCGGCCATGGCGCCGACGCGCAGGCGCGCCAGGCCGCCGCCGCGGTGATCCAGTATTTCGAGCAGGCCGCCCATCTGCACCATGCGGACGAAGAAGAAAACCTGTTCCCGATGCTGCAGGACACGGCGCGCGGCGAGGACGCGGCGCTGCTGGCGCAACTGGGCCCCGTCATCCTCGACGAACACCGCCAGATGGACGCCATGTGGCAAGGCTTGCACGAGCAACTGGCCGGCATCGCCGACGCCAGCGCGGCGCTGCTGCGCGAAGCCGACGTGCGGCGCTTCGTCGACATGTACACCGGCCACATGGAGCGTGAGGAAAGCCACATCGCCCCGATGGCCAAGCGTTTGTTCAGCGCCGGGCAGATGGCGCAACTGGGGCTGGCCATGCAAGTGCGGCGCGGCATCGCCGAACCGGCCGCCGGCGGCGACGCGCTGGCCAACCTGCGCAAGGATTACGGCCAGGCCACGTTGAGCGAAACCGATGTCGCTGACGATCCTTTCGTGCAATTTGGCACCTGGTTCGAGCAGGCCCTGAAGGCGCAGGTGAACGAGCCGAACGCGATGAGCGTGGCCACCGTCGACACCGAGGGCCGGCCGACGTCGCGCATTGTGCTGATCAAGCAATACGACGCGCGCGGTTTCACCTGGTACACCAATTACGACAGCCAGAAGGGGCAACAGCTGCAGGTCAACCCGCATGCGGCCCTGTTGTTCTTTTGGCCTGAACTTGAACGCCAAATCCGCATCGAAGGAAGAGTAGAGCGCACGTCGGCCGAGGAAAGCGACAAATATTTCCACAGCCGTCCGCTCAAGAGCCGGCTGGCGGCGATTGCGTCGGATCAGAGCATGCCGATCGCCAACCGCGCTGCACTGGAAGAACATTATGACGCTGTGGCAAAGCAGTACGGCGATGAGCCGCCGCGTCCCTTGAACTGGGGCGGCTTCCGCCTGGTGCCGGAACGAATCGAGTTCTGGCAGGGACGGCGTTCACGTTTTCACGACCGCATCGTGTACCAGCTGCAGCCAGACGGCAGCTGGACGCGCCAGCGGTTGCAACCTTAGCGCAGGGCCTCCTGCGCTACTTGCGCAGGAGGTGGCAATGTTCGATCAAATCCGCTTGAACGCCTGGAGCACGGGCTTGCGTCATAAACTGTCGCTGCCGCTCAGGGTAGAACTGTGGAATGGGCAGCGCCTCGATTTTTCATCCGAGCCGCCGCGCGTGACCATCCGCGTCCCCGACGCCGGCGCGCTGCGCTACCTGCTCTCGCCGTCGCTCTACAGCCTCGGCACCGCCTACGTCGAAGGCGCGATCCACGTCAGCGGACGCGCCAACGACATGATCGCCGTGGTCGGCGCGCTGGCGGCCAACAGCGCGCCGCGCGAGCGCCTGATGGGGGCGCTGCGCAAGATCACCCATACGCGCGAAACCGATGCCGCCGCGGTGCGCTACCACTATGACGTCTCCAATGAATTCTACGGTGCCTGGCTCGATCCGAACATGGTGTACTCGTGCGCCTATTTTGAGAACGGCAAGGAAACGCTGGCCGAAGCGCAGCTAAAAAAAATCGATCACATCCTGCGCAAGATCCGGCTCGGGCCCGGCCACACGCTGCTCGATATCGGTTGCGGCTGGGGTGCGCTGGCGATCCGCGCGGCCCAGCGCTACGGCGCGCGCTGCGTCGGCATCACGCTGTCCGAAAACCAGGTCAGGCTGGCGCGCGAGCAGGTCGAGCGGGCCGGCGTGCAGCACCTGGTGCAGATACGCCTGCAAGACTATCGCGACGTGGCCGGAAAATTCGACCGCATCACCAGCGTCGGCATGTTCGAGCACGTGGGCGTGCGCCACCTGCCCGACTATTTTTCGCGCATCAACAACCTGCTGGTCGACGATGGCATGGCGATGAACCACGGCCTGACCACGACCGATATCCACAGCAAGGCGGTGCCGTATGGCGGGGGCGAATTCATCGAGCGCTACGTGTTCCCGCAAGGCGAACTGGCGCACCTGGGAACGGTGCTGCGCTCGATGCAGGAGGGTGGGCTGGAAGCGCTGGACGTGGAAAACCTGCGCCGCCATTACGCGCGCACCTGTGCCATCTGGACCGACAATTTCGAAGCGAAGGCTGATCAGATCAAGCTGCTCACCGATCCGCGCAAATTCCGCATCTGGCATGTGTACCTGGCCGGCTGCAGCTACGCGTTCGCCAACGACTGGATCAGCGTGTACCAGATCGTGTGCGGCAAGGCGGGCCGCAATCCGGAGGCGATGCCGTGGTCGCGCAAGTACATGTATACCTAGCCCTCAACTGACATCGCGACAATCACGATACGACTTCGCAGGATTCACGGCATCTTTTGAGCACACAAGAATAAACCAACGTCATCCGCGCGAATGCGGGACCCAGACTGAGTCGACTCTTGCCACCTCAGTCTGGGTCCCCGCGTTCGCGCGGACGACGTTGCTTGGCTTATTTTGCTCTAACCATTCATGAGGATGAGGGCCTCGCCCCCGACCATGAAAGGGGGAGGACAATAGTGGTGACGCACAGGGCACCAAAAGTCGCCTAACGAATGGCGGCCCGACCCCGAGCTCTAACCAGACTTGACGGAACTGG
>JANYGW010000010.1 GCA_025359245.1 Massilia sp. | reverse complement strand
CGCGGACGGAACTGCCGCCGTTCGCCGAAGCCGCGGACGGAACTGCCGCCGTTCGCCGAAGCCGCGGACGGAACTGTCCCCGTTCGCCGAAGCCGCGGACGGAACTGTCCCCGTTCGCCTAGGCCGTGCCGGCCACGGTGTTGACCGGCTCGGGCGCCGGCGCCGGCTGCTCGGCATAAGCCTCGCGCGGGCGCATCTGGCGGCGCCGGCGGCGCCCCGTCGCCGGCCAGACAAAGCAGGCGAACAGCGCGAACGAAAACGCCAGCAGCGGGCTGATCACGGTGATCAACTGCGGATAATCGCTGAACATCACGACCCACAGGCAACTCACCAGCGGAAACGACAGCAGCGCACCGGCCGTGATGCGCTTCCACGGCGTGCGCGCGAGGCGGTGCCCGCCGATGCCGACGAACAGGAAGCCGGCCGCGAACAGGAAGATGGCGCTCAGCGCGATGGCGATATCGACCTTGCTCTCGATCGAGGCCAGGCCGCGCAAAGCAGCCGAGGTCGTCATCGCGTAGGGCGGCGCGAACAGCAGGATCAGCGCGCCAACCAGAAAGGCCGCACAGCGCAGCAGTATCATGACGTGCTCCAAATAAATAGTAACCGCACCATCGCGCCGCAGCGCCGCGGCAGGGCAGGGCGCGCGATGATGAATTCAGGCAAGTTGCTCAAAGAATACTGAGCTTGAATGAAGATAACATACCTTCGCCTGAATGTGTCGCTGGGAAACTATTTTTTTAACTGAAGCACAACAGTGATTTACGTGGAGATATTTTTTTAACAAGGAAAGGCGGCGTGCAGTGGACCTCGGCGAGCTCCGGGGACAGACCCATGGGCCTGTCCCCGGCTGGCGTTACGCCGCGGCCAGCTTGTCGAACTGCTCGCGCAGCTTGACGATGGTGGCCGAGAAATTGGCCAGGCGTTCGTTCTCGAGCGCCACGATGTCCGGCGGCGCGCGCTTGACGAAACTCTCGTTGCCCAGCTTGCCGTTGACCTTGGCGATCTCGCCGTCGATGCGGGCGATCTCCTTGGCCAGCCGTTCGCGCTCGGCCTTGACGTCGATCTCGACCTTGAGCATCAGCTTGGTGGAGCCGACCACGGCCACGGCCGCCGGCGACTCCGGCAGCGCGTCGACGATCTGCACCTCGGACAATTTCCCGAGCGACTGCACATAGGGCGCGAACGCTTCCAGGCGCGCGCGGTCGGCCGCATCGGCCGGCTCGACGATCAAGGGCACCCGCACCGACGGCGAAATCTGCATCTCGCCGCGCAGCGTGCGCGTGGCGTCGGTCAGCGTCTTGAGCGCGCCCATCCAGGCTTCGGCCGCCTCGTCGATGAGGGCCGGATTGGCGATCGGATAGGGCTGGCGCATGATCGAGTCGCCCTCGGCCAGCAAGACCTTGCCGGCCAGCGGCGCCACGGCCTGCCACAGCGCCTCGGTCACGAAGGGCACGATGGGGTGGGCCAGGCGCAGGATCACTTCGAGCACGCGCAGCAAGGTCGCGCGGGTCGCGCGCTGCTGGCCTTCGTTGCCGTTCTGCACTTGAACCTTGGCCACTTCCAGGTACCAGTCGCAATATTCATCCCAGGCGAACTTGTAGACGGCCGAGGCGATATTGTCGAAACGGTAGTCTTCGAAGCCCTTGGCGACGTCCAGCTCGGCGCGCTGCATCATCGACACGATCCACTTGTCGGCCTGCGACAGGTCGGCGTCGTTGGGCGTGCAGTCGTGGCCCTCGGTGTTCATCATCACGAAGCGCGTGGCGTTCCACAACTTGTTGCAGAAGTTGCGGTAGCCCTCGACGCGGCCGAGGTCGAAATTGATGCCGCGGCCCAGCGAGGCGTAGCTCGCCATGGTGTAGCGCACGGCGTCGGTGCCGTAGGCGGCGATGCCGTCCGGATATTCCTTGCGCGTTTGCTTCTCGATCTTCTCGGCGTCGCGCGGATTCATCAGGCCGCTGGTGCGCTTGACGACCAGCGCTTCGAGGCCGATGCCGTCGATCAGGTCGATCGGGTCGAGCGTGTTGCCTTTCGACTTCGACATCTTCTGGCCATTCGAGTCGAGCACCAGGCCGTGCACGTAGACGGTCCCGAACGGCACCTTGCCCGTGAAGTGGCAAGTCATCATGACCATGCGCGCGACCCAGAAGAAGATGATGTCGAAGCCCGTGACCAGCACCGACGAGGGCAGGAAGCGCGCCATGTCGGCGGTCTGTTCGGGCCAGCCCATGGTCGAGAACGGGATCAGCGCCGACGAGAACCAGGTGTCGAGCACGTCGTCGTCGCGCCGCAACGCGCCCGTGGAGCCGGCGGCGGCCGCTTTCGCGACGGCCTCGGCTTCGGTCTTGGCGACGAAGATGTTGCCGGCCTCGTCGTACCAGGCCGGGATCCGGTGGCCCCACCACAGTTGGCGCGAGATGCACCAGTCCTGGATGTTGTTGAGCCACTGGTTGTAGGTGTTGCTCCAGTTGTCAGGCACGAATTTGATCTCGCCGCCGGCCACTTTCTCGAGCGCCACTTCGGCGATCGACTTGCCGGGGAAGTGGGTGCCCTCGGGCGCCGGCTTGGTCATGGCGACGAACCACTGGTCGGTCAGCATCGGCTCGATCACCACGCCGGTGCGGTCGCCGCGCGGTACCTGCAGCTTGTGGGGTTTGACTTCCTGCAGCAGGCCCAGGGCATCGAGGTCGGCGACGATCTGCTTGCGGG
>JANYGW010000216.1 GCA_025359245.1 Massilia sp. | reverse complement strand
CAGCACTTCGTGCAGATCGGTGTAGAGGTCGATGCGCGCCAGTTCCAGCGCGATGGTGGGCGCGCCACCGAGCAGGGCGACCACGCTGCCGGTCACGCGCAGCTCGCGGATTTCTTCATACGGATTCGAGATCGCCTGCAGGCGTCCGGTGGCGGTGGATAGCTGCGCGAGCCGGCTCACGCCATTTTCGATGAAGGTGCAGATGATGTCTTCGGCCGCGCGGAAGCCGTACATCGAACCGCCGAAGGTCCAGTGCGGGCCGGCGAATTCGGCCGCGCGCTCGCACAGCGCGTGCACATTGTCGCCCATCAGGCGGTACAGATTCCACCAGCCGGTGGAGTCGGAGACGAAGTGCAGCACATTGGCCGGCGACCATTCGGGCTGGCAGATCGCCTCCTCCGCACCACCGGCGATCAGGCGCGTGTTCGACAGCGAGCCGTCAAGGTTGACATCGGCCAGCCACAACTCGGTGCCCTGCCACGGCATGCGCGGATGGTTCCACGACAGCCAGGCCAGCGCGCTGCCGTCCGGCGACAGGCGCGGCGCGGCATAAAAATCGCTGCCCGCCACCAGCGTGAGGACGGTGCCATCGTCGCCGACCGCGCACAGGCTGTTGACGGGGTGGGCGGCGCCGCCGGCGTGGTCCTCGCACACGGCCAGCAGGCGCGCGCGCTGCGCGTCGCGCACGAAGTCGGCGTAGCGGCGCGTGCCGGGCGCGGTCAGCTGGCGCGGCGCCGGCGTGGCGGCGGCGTCGGCATTCGCGTCGATGCTGCCGGCATCGAGTACGTACAGGCAGTTGTCGGCGAAGTGGGAGAACCACACCGTGCCGCCATCGACCAGGCAGGCCCCGCCGCCGTATTCATGCACGCGGGTGCGCACATTGAAGGGCGCCGGCGTCATCTCGGTGACCATGGCGCCGCGCTGGCGCAGCAGCGTGTTGCGTCCGCCCTCGCTGGCGCGGCCTTCGAGCCAATAGGTGTCGGCGCCATCGAGCGCCAGCTGCGACAAGGGCGCTGCGCCAGCGGCGACCACGCTCGCGCTGATCGGGGAGGGCCAGCTGCCGCAGGTGGCGGCTTGCTTGGCGGGGGCGGTGGTCGGCGCAGTCATGGGGAGTGTCATTTCAGGTGAGGGTACCGCATGATAGTTAATACCGCTGCCGCACGCAATCGCGCCGCGCGCGTGGCGGCGGCCAAGGCGGCGGCGGGGATGCGATAATAGCCGCTTTCTCCCGTCCCGACACTGCCGCCATGTCCACATTCGCCCCGCTCAAGAACGACACCTTCCTGCGCGCGCTGCTGCGCCAGCCGACCGACCATACGCCCGTGTGGCTGATGCGCCAGGCCGGCCGCTACCTGCCCGAATACCGCGCCACGCGCGAGCGCGCGGGGTCGTTCCTGGGCCTGGCGAAGAACCCCGACTACGCCACCGAAGTGACGCTGCAGCCGCTCGAGCGCTTCCCGCTCGACGCCGCGATCCTGTTCTCCGACATCCTCACCGTGCCCGACGCGATGGGCCTGGGCCTGTATTTCGCCGACGGCGAAGGGCCCAAGTTCGAGCGCCCGCTGCGCACCGAGGCCGACGTCATGGCCCTGCGCGCGCCCGACCTGGGCTCGCTCGATTACGTGTTCAACGCCGTCACCCAGATTCGCGGCGCCCTGGACGGCCGCGTGCCGCTGATCGGCTTCTCGGGCAGCCCGTGGACGCTGGCCTGCTACATGGTCGAAGGCGGCGGCTCGAAGGAATTCCACACGATTAAAAAGATGCTGTACAACCGGCCCGACCTGATGCACCACATCCTGGCCATCAACGCCGCCGCCGTGGCCGACTACCTGAACGCCCAGATCGACGCCGGCGCCCAGGCCGTGATGATCTTCGACTCCTGGGGCGGCGCGCTGGCCGACGGCGCCTACCAGCAGTTCTCGCTCGCCTACATGGCGCAGGTGCTGGCCAAGCTCAAACGCGACAAGGACGGCGTGCGCATACCCGCCGTGGTCTTCACCAAGGGCGGCGGCCTGTGGCTCGACCAGATCGCCGATATCGGCGCCGATGCGGTCGGCCTGGACTGGACCGTCAACCTGGGCCGCGCGCGCGCGCTGGTGGGCCAGAAGGTGGCTTTGCAGGGCAACCTGGACCCGGCGATCCTGTTCGCCAATCCCGACCAGATCCGCGCCGAGGTCGAAACCGTGCTGACCTCCTACGGCAAGCCGGCCGCCGGCGAGGGCCATGTGTTCAACCTGGGCCACGGCATCTCGCAATTCACGCCGCCCGAGTCGGTCAGCGCCATGGTCGAGGCGGTGCACAGCTTCAGCCGGGCCCAGCGCGCGACGCTGTAGTTCGCCTACATCGTGCGGGTGCGTGCGCCCGCGCGCGCCCGCCCCGGCGCAGCGTTCCGCGAAGCAAAAAACGCACTTATTCACATATTTCGTGAAAGCAATTTTTCCGGTATTGCTGCTGAGTAAATTTTAGGCATGTTTTTCAAGTACTTGATTAACAAGGCTTTTCCCGAAGACGTTTCATACTCATCCGTTTCACAAAAAACATGTCCGCAGAGTGAAAACGGGGATTTTTTTGAATTGTCCACAAAGTTATCAACAGGCTGTGTGGATAAAAGGGAAAAGTGCTTGGTTTACCGGCACTTAGCGCAAATCATGAGGTTTTACATGAGGTGTATGCTGCGTCGCACGATATTGACGCCGCGCGCGCCGGCCGGCCTGGCGCGGGGCGCTGCGCATAGCTGACCGACTGCCGCGGCGTTCCGCATCATGAAAAACGGCGCGCCGACGACTACAAACGGCGGCGCGAACTGATCAGTTATGCACAGAAGCGCCAGGAAAAGTCGGTCAACGGCCCCTCCTAGGAGCCTCAACGCAAGTAGTTGAATTTAAACGCATAAATTTATTCGATTTTCGGTAGATGCGCACATACATTGTTTTAGGACAAACCTTTTGACGTGCTGGAAATTGTTTGTCCACAAAGTTGTCCACAACCATGGCCGCCCCTGGGCAAGCGCCCGGCGGACCGCGCCTTTACCCGATAGCCCCTGCTAACATGGCCACTTGCATCCTCAACATTGCGCTCGATACCCCGCTGACGAGCTGCTTCGACTACCGTTGGCCCTGCGCTGCCGGGGCCGAACCGCTGCCAGGCCAGCTGGCCCTGGTCAGTTTCGGCCGGCGCGAGGTAGTCGGGCTCATCGTGGCCGTCAAATTCGACACCGAGGTGCCCGAGGACAAGCTCAAGGACGCGATCGCCGTGCGCAGCCAGCTCGCCCCCCTGTCCGCCGACTGGCTGGCGCTGGTCGGCTTCGCGGCCGACTATTACCAGCGCCCGCTCGGCGAGGTGGCCCTGCCCGGCCTGCCCAAGAACCTGCGCGTGGGCACCACCGTCGCGCTCGACCGCGCCATCAAGAAGCTCGCCAAGGCCGCCGACGCGCACGACGCCAACCCGGTCGACATGCCGGTCCTGAACCCCGCCCAGCAACTGGCGGCCGACGCCATCGGCGGCGCCCAGGGTTTCGCGCCGATGCTGCTGTACGGCGTGACCGGCAGCGGCAAGACCGAGGTCTACCTGCAGGCCTGCGCGCGCGTGCTCGCGCGCGCGCCCGAGGGCCAGATCCTGATCCTGGTCCCCGAGATCAACCTCACGCCCCAGTTGGAGGGCAATATCCGCGCGCGCTTCCCCGGCGTGATGCTGGCCACTTTGCACAGCAGCCTGTCCGAGGGCGAGCGCATGCTGCACTGGCTCGCCGCCCACCAGGGTCGCGCGCGCATCGTGCTCGGCACGCGGCTGGCGATCCTGGCCTCGCTGCCGCACTTGAAGATGATCGTCATCGACGAGGAGCACGACCCCTCGTACAAGCAGCAGGAGGGCCTGCGCTACTCGGCGCGCGACCTGGCCGTGTGGCGCGCGCGCCAGCTCGCGATCCCCATCGTGCTCGGTTCGGCCACGCCCTCGCTCGAGAGCTGGCACCACGCCGGCGCCGGCCGCTACCGCAAGCTCGAGCTGCGCGAGCGCGCGGTGCGCGACGCCGTGCTGCCGCGCGTATCCCTGCTCGACATGGAGCGCGACAAGCCGAAAGACGGCCTGACGGCGGCGCTGGTCGCCGCGCTGCGCCTGCGCCTCGAGCGCGGCGAGCAATCGCTGCTGTTCCTGAACCGGCGCGGCTACGCCCCCGTGATCACCTGCGAATCGTGCGGCTGGATCAGCGACTGCACGCGCTGCAGCGCCTTCATGGTGCTGCACAAGCCCGAGCACCGGCTGCGCTGCCACCACTGCAGCCTCGAGCT
>JANYGW010000200.1 GCA_025359245.1 Massilia sp. | reverse complement strand
CGATGTCGTCGCGCGTGACGGCCAGGCGGCCGTGCATCAGCGCGCGCGCCTTGGAGGCCAGCACCAGCGCCTGCCCGGCGCGCGGGCCGGCGCCCCAGCCGACGTGCTTGACCACGCTGGCGACCTTGCTGTCCTGCGGCCGCGTGGCGCGCACCAGGCGGGTGGCATAGCGCAGCAGGTGTTCGCCGATCTCGATGTCGCGCACCAGCATCTGCAGGCGCAGCAGGCTGGCCACCTCCATCGCCGGCGTGGCGTCGGCCAGGCCGGCATGGGTGGTGGCCGAGACCATCGCCATTTCCTCGTCTTCGCTTGGATAGCCAACGTCGATGCGCAGCAAAAAGCGGTCGAGCTGCGCCTCGGGAAGCGGATAGGTGCCGGCCTGCTCGATCGGATTCTGGGTGGCCAGCACGAAGAACGGCTGCGGCAGCCGGTGGGTATGGCCGGCGAAAGTCACCGAACGCTCCTGCATCGCCTCGAGCAACGCGGACTGGGTCTTGGGCGGCGCGCGGTTGATCTCGTCGGCCAGCAGCACCTGCGTGAATACCGGACCTTGCTGGAAGCGGAACACGCGCTGGCGGGTGCTGGTGTCTTCCTCGAGGATCTCGGTGCCGACGATATCGGACGGCATCAGGTCGGGCGTGAACTGCACGCGCCGGAACTGCATGTCGGTCGCCTGTGCCAGCGACTTGACCAGCAGCGTCTTGCCCAGGCCCGGCACGCCCTCGACCAGCGCATGGCCGCCGGCCAGCAGGCAAATGATCAGCGACTCGATCACACCGTCCTGGCCGATGATCACGCGCGACATGCTCGCCTTGAGCGCGGCCACCTTGGCCGTCAGGTCAGCAATCTCGTTTTCATTCCATGCTACCGCATCACGTTCCGACACAATCAAGCTCCCAAAGCGTACTGAATTATATTGACCGCAAAGCGGGTGTTGTCGATGACCAGCCAGCGCTTGTTACGAAAATCGTAGTCCCACTCGCAGCCGTAGTCCTTGTTCGAATACAGCACGCGTACCCGTCCGTTGATCTCGATCGCCTTCAGGTAATCGTGCACCAGGTCGTCGCCCCAGCCATTGAGTTCGTTGCCGGTATTGGGCGGCCCGTCGAATTTGAAAAAGCTCGAATACACCGGATGGGTATTCGGGATTTTTTTCAAGGCCTTGGGCCCGAACATGCGCGCCAGCTCGGCCTCGAGCGACTTGGCGAACAGGCCGTCGATGTCATGGTTGCAGTCGTCGACGAACACGAAGCCGCCGCCGCGCACGTAGCGCTCGAAGTTCTTGCGCTCGGCCGGCGAAAACTGCACCAGCTTGTGCCCGGCCAGGTAGCAGAACGGCGCTTCCAGCATTTTCGGATCCGACAGCGCAATGATGCGTTCGGCCGGATCGACCCGCAAGGTGGTGTATTCGACCAGCGAATTGAGCACGTTGCTGGGCATCCGGATATCGACGTCCCAGTCGCCCGAATCGTACATCAGGCGCGTGAAATAAAAATCGTAGCTGTGCGCTGCCACTGCCGTCTACACCGCTTCTGACAAGGACGTGAAGTTGAAGTCGCGGATCTTCATCGGCGGGATCACCATCTGGAAGTTGACTTCGTCGCCGCCGATGACCTGCGGCTTGCCCAGTTCATCGACATTGTTGAGCATCGAGACCGGGCTTTCGTTGAAGCGGAAGTTCTTTACCGGGTGCTTGATCTTGCCGTTTTCGACGTAAAACGTACCGTCGCGCGTCAGGCCCGTCAGCAGCAGCGACTGCGGATCGACATCGCGGATATACCAGGTGCGGGTCACCACGATGCCCTTCTTGGTCGAGGCGATCAGCTCCTCGAGCGACTTGGTCCCGCCCGACATGATCATGTTGCCGTGGCGCGCGGTGGCACGCACGTTCTGCTTCTTCGCCCAATACTGCGAATAGCCCAGCGAAACGATGCGGCCTTTCTTGATGATGTCGGTGCGTTCGCGCGGCAGCATCGACTGGTTGTCCCACGGCCGCACCGGCACGTCCCTGTCCCACGGGTCGGCCCAGACGTTGATCTGTTCGTCGAACAGCTTTTCGCCGAGGCGGTTGCCGCCGCCTTTTTTCGACAGGAAGCTGCGGCCCTCGTCGGCGCGGCGCGCGTCGAACGCGCCGAACATGCGCCCGATCAGTTCAGAGGTGGCGGCCGGCTCCAGGATGACAGTGTAGCGGCCCGGCTCGAGCGCTTTGGCGTCGACCGAGCGCAATGCTTTTTCGATGGCGACGGCGGACGCCTCGCGCGGATCGAAGCGGCGCGCGTCGATCGCCGAGCGGGTCACCCAGCCGGAACCGCGCCCGTCTTCGGTACGCGCGGTGCAGGTGAAACTGAGGTCGGTGAATTCCTGGTGCGCGAACACGCCATTCGAGTTGGCGATCGCCTCGAAGCCGGTGCTGTCGACGAAAAACCCGGCCGTCAGCAGCTTGTTCTTGCGCCCGGCCAGTATGCTGTGCGCCGCGACTTCGGCCCGGTATTCGGGATCGATGGCGGCGGTTTCGCGCACGAAGGTATTCGACGCCTTGTATTGCTGCTTGCCGATGGCCGGCATGAATTCCGGATTCTCGGGCGCCAGGCGGGCCACGTCCTCGGCGCGGCGCACCGCCTTTTCCAGCGATTTCTCGTCGAATTCGTTGATCGATGCGGTGCCCTGGCGCTTGCCGAAGGCGACGCTGACGGTCAGCTGGGCGTTCTCCACCAGGCCGGCCGTGGAGACCGAATTCTGCGCGTAGCGGATATTGCCGCTGCGTTCGCCGCTGAGCGTGATGCGGCATTCGTCGGCCTTGGAAAAACCCAACACACGGTCGCAGATGCGCTTTGCTTCGTCCTGGTTCAGTAATTTCATCGTGACCTATCCTCTAGCCGATCTTGCGAGCGGTATTAATGACGTTGATGCCGTTGAAGCGGGTCGTGCTCGACCCATGCGATACCGCGCTGACCTGGCTTGGCTGGCCCTTGCCGTCGAAGAAGGACCCGCCCATGCGCCAGTCGCGCTGGTCGCAGATCGCGCTGCAGGCGTTCCAGAAGTCCTGGGTGTTCGACACATAGGCCACGTCCTCGACCGGGCCGGTGATCTTGCCGTCCTTGATCTCGAAATACATCTGGCCGCCGAACTGGAAGTTGTAGCGCTGCTGATCGATCGAATACGACCCGCGCCCGAGGATATAGATGCCCTTCTTGACGTCCTTGATCATCTCGTCGGGCGTCAGGCGCTCCTTGCCGGCTGCCAGCGAGACATTCGGCATGCGCTGGAACTGCACGCTGCTCCAGCTGTCGGCGTACGAGCAGCCGTGCGATTCCTTCTCGCCGATGATGTGGGCCTGGTCGCGCGTGGCCTGGTAGTTGACCAGGATGCCGTCCTTGATGAGGTCCCAACGCTTGCACTTGACGCCTTCGTCGTCATAGCCGACCGCCCCCAGCGACATCGGCTCGGTCTTGTCGGCGACGAAATTGACGCGCTCGGAGCCGAACTTGAATTTCTTGGACTCCCACTTGTCGAGCGTGGCGAAACTGGTGCCGGCGTAGTTGGCTTCGTAGCCGAGCACGCGATCGAGTTCGGTCGGATGGCCGACCGATTCGTGGATCGTCAGGAACAGGTGCTCCGGACTGAGGACCAGGTCGTACTTGCCCGGCTCGATCGATTTGGCGGTCAGCTTTTCGCGGGCCTGGCGGCCGGCGGCGCGCGCGTCTTCGACCAGGTCGCACGAATGGGTGTACAGCGTGGCGACGCCGCCGGCGGCCTGCACCTTGTCGGCCGGGTTCGCGTCGAAATATTCAAAACCCATGCCGACCGGCGACGCCAGGCTGGCGCGGGTGCGGAATTTATTGGTGGCCTTGTCGACTGCGGTGGCCGTCGACGGCGCCCACAGCCGGTGCACGTCCTGGTCGATGTAGGAGCCGTCGGTCGAGGCGAAGTATTTTTGCTGGTTGACCTGGAACAGCGTCGACGTCATGAAGCTCGCGCCTGCATCGAGGCCCGCCTTGTTGGCAGCGATCAGCATCTCGGCCTTGTCCTTGATCGGCACCGTGCGCCAGTCCTTCTTGAACGGCGTGGCCCAGCTGACTTCGCCCACACCCTTGACCGGCGCCATGCGGATCGGCTCTCCCTGCAGGCGGGCGTTGGCGCGCGCGATCGCGACCGCCTGGCGCGCCGCGTTGGCGACGCCGTCCGGCGACATGTCGTTGGTCGAGGCGAAGCCATAGGCGCCGCCGGCGATGACGCGCACGCCGACGCCGGCGGACTCGGTGTTGACAACGTTCTCGACGTTCAGGTCGCGCGTCGTGATGAATTGGTTCAGGTAGCGGCCGATGCGCACATCGCAGTAGCTGGCGCCGGCCTTGGTGGCCGCATTCAGTGCCGTATCGGCCAGCGATTTCTTGAAGGCCACGGCCATCGGGTTCATCAGTTCTTCGGCCGCGATGGCGTTGCCGAAAACCGGGACCAGCATGACGCCGGCAGCGCCGCCGCTGATCTTGAGGAAAGTGCGTCGTTCCACAGTTACTCCAACTTGTTCATTGCCCGCGTCCAGAAGGACGCGGGCGGACCTGTTTAAACCGCGTCGGACAGCGACGTGAAATTGAAGTCGCGGACCTTCATCGGCGGGATCAGCAGCGAGTATTGCGACTCGTCGCCGGCGATCACCACCGGCTTGCCGATTTCCTCGATATTGTTGAGCATCGTCACCGGACTCTCGTTGAAACGGAAGTTCTTGATCGGATGCTTGATCTTGCCGTTCTCGATGTAGAAGGTGCCGTCACGCGTGAGGCCCGTCAGCAGCACCGATTGCGGATCGACCATGCGGATATACCAGGTGCGGGTGACCAGCACCCCTTTCTTGGTATTGGCGATCAGTTCCTGGGTCGATTTGCTGGTGCCGCCCATGATCATATTCCCGGGCGCCCCGATGGCGCGCACGCCTTGCTTCTTGGCCCAGAACAGCGAGTAGTCGAGCGAGGCGACGCGGCCGTCCTTGATCATGTTCATGCGCTCGCGCGGCAGCATGGTGCCGCCGTCCCAAGGCAGCACGGCGACATCCTTGTCCCATGGGTCGGACCAGATGTTGACCTGGTGGTCGAACAGCTTTTCGCCCATGCGCGTGCCGCCGCCTTTCTTGGACAGGAAGCTGCGGCCTTCGTCGGCCCGGCGCGCGTCAAAACCGGACAGCATGAAGCCGATCAGGTCTGACGTCGCGGCCGGCTCCAGGATCACCGTGTAGCGGCCCGGCTCGAGCGCCTTGGCGTCGACCGAACGCAATGCCTTTTCGATCGCCACGTCGGACGCTTCGCGCGCATCGAAGCGCCCCACGTCGGTGGCCGAGCGCTTGACCCAGCCCGAACCGCGCCCGTCTTCGGTACGCACGGTGCAGGTGAAGTCGACGCCGGTTTCTTCCTGATAGCCGAACACGCCGTTCGAATTGGCGATCGCCGAAAAGCTGGTGCTGTCGGTGAAAAACCCGGCCGCGACCAGCTTGTTCTTGCGGCTCGCTTCGATGCTGTAGGCCGCGGTCTGGGCGCGAAATTCAGGATCGATCGCGGCGGTCTTCTTGCTGTAGGTGTCGCTGCCCTTGTAGGCCTGCTTGGCCACGGCCGGCATGAACTCCGGATTTTCCGGCGCCAGGCGGGCCAGGTCTTCCGCCGTGCGCACGGCCTTTTGCAGCGACTTGTCGTCGAATTCGTTGAGGGTGACGGTGCCCTGCTTTTTGCCGAAGGCGACCTGCACTGCCAGCTGGGTGTTTTCGACCAGGCCGGCGGTGGAGACGTTGTTGCGCGCGTAGCGGATGTTGCCGGTGCGGCTGCCGCTCAGGCTGACGATGCATTCGTCGGCTTTGGTGAACGACATCACGCGATCGCAAATGCGCTTGGTTTCTTCTTGACTCAATAATTTCATGGACGGTCTCCTGGCTTAGTCGATTTTGCGAGCGGTGTTGAGGACGTTGATGCCGTTGAAGCGCGTCGTGCTCGAACCGTGCGACACCGTACTGACCTGGCTAGGCTGTCCTTTGCCGTCGAAGAAGGAACCGCCCATGCGCCAGTCGCGCTCATCGCAGATGGCGCTGCAGGCATTCCAGAATTCCAGGGTATTCGACTGGTAGGCCACGTCCTCGATCTGCGCGCCGATCTTGCCGTTGTTGATTTCATAGAACAGCTGGCCGCCGAACTGGAAGTTGTAGCGCTGCTGGTCGATCGAGAATGAGCCGTCGCCGACGATGTAGATGCCTTTCTTGACGTCGCTGACCATTTCGTCGGGCGTCAGTTTTTTGGCGCCGGCCGCCAGCGAGATGTTCGGCATGCGCTGGAATTGCACGCTGCTCCAGCTGTCCGCATACGAACAGCCATGCGACTCTTTTTCGCCGATGATGTGGGCCCGGTCGCGCGTGGCCTGGTAGTTGACCAGGATGCCGTCCTTGATGATGTCCCAGCGCTTGCACTTGACGCCTTCGTCGTCGTAGCCGACCGCGCCCAGGGAACCCGGCACGACCTTGTCGGCGATGATGTTGACGTGCTCGGAGCCGTATTTGAATTTCTTCGTCTCCCACTTGTCGAGCGTGGCGAAACTGGTGCCGGCGTAGTTGGCTTCGTAGCCGAGCACACGATCGAGCTCGGTCGGATGGCCCACCGATTCGTGGATGGTCAGCCACAAGTTCTCAGGGGAGAGCACCAGGTCGTATTTTCCCGGCACCACGGACTTGGCGGTGAGCTTCTCGCGGGCCTGGCGCCCGCATGCGCGCGCATCCTCGATCATGTCGTAGCTGTTCTTGTACAGCGTGCACACGCCGCCGGCAGCCCTGACCTTGTCTTCGGCGCGCCCGTCGAGGTACTCGTAGCCCATGCCGACCGGCGTGGACAAGCCCTGGCGCGAGCGGAACTTGTTGCTCGCCTTGTCCACCGCGGTAGCCGATATCGGCGCCCACAGGCGGTGCACGTCCTGGTCGATATAGGAGCCGTCGGTCGACGCAAAATACTTTTGCTGGTTGACCTGAAACAGCACCGAGCGCATGAAGTTGGCGCCGCTATCGAGGCCGGCCTTGTTGGCAGCGATCAGCAGCTCGGCCTTCTCCTTGATTGGCACGGTGCGCCAGTCCTTCTTGATCGGCGTGGCCCAGGCGACTTCGCCCACGCCTTTGACGGGTGCTAGTTGCACCGGCGTGGCCTGCAGCTTGGCGTTGGCCTTGGCGATGGCCACTGCCTGGCGCGCAGCGGCGGCGACCGAGTCGGGCGACATGTCGCTGGTGGCGGCAAAGCCGTAGGCGCCGTTGCAGATGACGCGCACGCCGACGCCGGCCGATTCGGTGTTGACCACGTTCTCGACGTTCAGGTCGCGCGTGGTGATGAACTGGTTCAGGTAACGTCCGATGCGCACATCGCAGTAGCTCGCGCCAGCTTGCGTGGCAGCGGTGAGGGCCGTATCGGCCAGCGTCTTTTTGAATTTTGCAGCGAGGGGATTGAGTAGTTCTTCAGCGGCGATGGCGTTGCCGAAAACCGGCACCAGCATCGAGCCTAACGCAAAGCCGCTGATATTGAGAAAAGCACGTCGTTCCATTGTATCTCCTGACACTCACGCTAAGGACTGCGGCGCACTGGCAGCAGTGGCCGTTCATGTTTACATCTCTACCTGAAGCGGCCATATGCATACGCGGTCCGCATGAAATCTGCTGAAACATTACCAGCTAAATGGTGAATTGAATACGCAAAGATTGTGCCACTGGTTTAAGTTATTGATTTTTCAATCGGCGCCTGTCCGGCGGACGTGTCCGGCCTGTCCGGCGCGCTGTCCGGCGCGTCAATCGGACACAATGTACATATGCGATTCTGCATCGATGCGATTCACCTTGACCGCATGCCGCGCTTGTCCGATCATCAACGCCGAACCACGCGCAGCACCCCATTCACCAACCGAGGCATACATACATGAAACGATTGATCCTGGCCGCATTGCTGGCCACCGGGCTGGCAGGCGCCGCCCACGCCGACGACGCCCTCAAGGCCGCCATTGCAAGCCCCGACCGCACGCCGGCCAACGTAACGCGCGACGGCGCGCGCCACCCTTACGAAACGCTGAGCTTCTTCGGCATCAAGCAGGACATGACGGTGGTCGAACTGGTACCCGGCGGCGGCTGGTACACCGAAATCCTGGCGCCGTATTTGCACGACAAGGGCACGCTGATCGCAGCGGGCGAATCGCCGACGTCGGCCAATGCCGGCGCCAAGCGCAATGCCGACCAGTTCACGGCGAAGCTGGCGGCGCGGCCGGTCATGTTCGGCAAGGTGCAACGCGGCGTTTTCGAGCCGCCGCGCGAATACAATTTCGCCGCGCCGAACAGCGTGGACCTGGTGGTCACCTTCCGCAACATCCACAACTGGACCGGCGGCGGCGACGACAAGGTCAGGGAAATCTTCAAGAGCATCCACACGGCGCTCAAGCCAGGCGGCATTTTCGGCGTCGTCGATCACCGCATGCCGGCGGCCAAGCCTGCCGTCCTCGATAGCGGCTACCTGCACGAGGCGGCGGTCATCAAGATGATCGAAAGCGCCGGCTTCAAGCTGGTCGCCAAATCGGAGATCAACGCCAATCCGAAGGACACCGCGGACCATAACAAAGGCGTATGGTCGCTGCCGCCGGTACTGGCGAACAAGGATGTCGACCGCGAGAAATACATGGCGATCGGCGAGAGCGACCGCATGACGCTCAAGTTCGTCAAGAAGTAAGACCGCGCAGGGTGGCGCGCTCCAGCGCACCACCCTGCGCCACCCGTCCCTTCCACGGGGACGGTTTCTTGTGTAGCGTGTATATTCCTATGCAACCCGCCCGTGCGGACAACTCCCTGAAGAAGAACATGACTAGAATGCGACTCCTCGCTGCGCTGGTATTCGCCGCGTCCAGCCTTATCGCCCATGCCGAAGATGCCGGCAAGGACAGCGCAACCGTATCGGCCACGGCAGCGGCGGTCCCGGCCAACCTCGAGAATTCGGTGGTCAAGGTGTTTTCGACGCTGCGCCGTCCCGATCCTTTCAAACCCTGGAGCAAGGCCGCGCCGTCCGAAGTGACTGGCTCCGGCGTGGTGATCGAAGGCAGGCGCATACTCACCAACGCACATGTGGTGGGCTATGCCAGCCAAGTCGAAATCCAGGCCAGCCAGTCCGGCGACAAGGTGTCGGCGACCGTCGTGGCGGTGGCGCGCGACATGGACCTGGCGCTGCTGAAACTGGACGACGAATCCTTCTTCGATACCCATGCCCCTGTGGCGCGCGCCAACGGGCTGCCGGCCGTGCGCGACCAGGTGTTCGCGTATGGCTACCCGACCGGCGGCACCTCGCTGTCGATCACCAAGGGTATCGTTTCGCGCATCGAATTCGTCAGCTACAATCAGGACACGTCTGGCCTGCGCATCCAGATCGACGCCGCGATCAATCACGGCAACAGCGGCGGCCCGGCCATCGCCGGCGACAAAATGGTTGGCCTGGCGTTCCTCGGCGCCTCGAACGCCCAGAACATCGGCTACATCATTCCGAATGAAGAAGTCGAGCTGTTCCTGCGCGGCGTCGCAGACGGCAAATACGATGGCAAGCCGTCCCTGCTCACAGAGACACAGACGCTGGAAAACCCGGTACTGCGCGCCTTCCTCAAGCTCGACAAATCGGTCGAAGGCGCCGTGGTCCAGGGCACCTCCCTGCAGGAGGCGTCCTCGCCGCTCAAGGAATGGGATGTGATCACCAAAATCGGCGATTCGCCGGTCGACAACCAGTCGATGGTCAAGCTCGGATCGAACCTGCGGGTGCGGTTCCAGTACCGCGTGCAGCAGCTGGCGAAAAACGGCAAGGTGCCGTTGACGATTATCCGCGCAGGCAAGACGATGGAATTGATGGTGCCGGTGTCGCCGGGGCGCAAATTGCTGATACCGGACCTGGACGGCGGCTATCCTTCGTATTTCATCTACGGCCCGATCGTGTTTTCGCGCGCCACCGCCGAATTCACGTCCTTCATTTCGCAGAACGCGAACGCGCTCAATGCGTACAGCTTCATCGCCAGCCCGCTGGTGACCAAACGCGGCGACGCGCCCACGCCCGAGCGCGAAGAGCTGGTGGTGGTCAGTTCGCCGTTCTTCCCGCACAAGCTAGTGAGCGGCTACAGCAACCGCTTCGGCTCGGTGATCTATTCGATCAACAAGGTGCCGGTGCGCAGCCTGGCGCACATGGTGGCGCTGCTGCGCGACTCGAAGGACGAGATGATCGTGATTCACTTCGACCAGCGCGGCGGCGAGAACATCGTCGTGCGGCGCAAGGAGATGGTGGATGCGACCGAGTCGATCCTGTCGGATAACGGCATCCGCCTGCAAGGGTCGAAGGACATGATGGATGTCTGGAACAAGAAGTAGGCAATGCCATCAAAGCCCGCGGCGCGACTCTTCCCGATCGGGTGCGCCGATCGGTTTGCCGCATCGACCACACCTGGCCGAAGGAAAAGGTCTTACAATGAGGCAAGCTCATGGCCACGATGGCCCGGCTGCAATGTGTTGATGGGAGGATGGCTGGCATGAACCATCAGATCGTTCGCATCGTCACCAGGATCGAATACGCGCTCGGCGCGGTGCTGCTGCTATTGGCCTTGTACCTGATCAGCGCTCCGCTGCACGCGGCGGCCGATGACACCCACAATGGCATGCTGGGCGTGTTCTCCGGCCTGATCCTGCTGTCGTTCAGCGTCGCCATTTTTGTCGCGGCGCGCGCCATGCGGCGCGGTGGGCGCCGGCACTGGCTGGAACAGTTCGGCGTGATCATCCTGTGCGCCGGCCTGTTCGCGGTCATCTTGCTGAGCCGGACAGTGCTGCTGTAAGCCCAGTCCGGACCGCAGTCACTACTTCGGCTTTGGCACCGGCACGAACGTCAGGTCCGCGAAGTCATAGCTGAAATCGACCTCCGACGACACCGGCGCCATCTTCATGCGCTCGATGCTGCCGTCCGGGTTCAGCGCAAAGCTCACATAAGCGTCGGCGTTGAGGTTGCGCTCTTTCCAGCGCACGATGAAGGTGTCGTGCTGGAAGTGCTCCAGCTCCCCGGTCAGGTCCGGGGTCTTCGAAAAACTCATCACGCGCTTGCCGCCGACCTGTTTGATCGACACCGTGCCGTACCATCCATCCTGGTAATCGCCATCGTAGGCAGCGAGCGGCAGCGACGGCGCCGACTTCGCCGCGCGCGTGCTGCCGGCCTTCTTCTGCTCGGCCAGATCCTTGTCGCGCGCCTCCGTTTCGACACCGTTCACCAACGTGATCCAGTCGGTCGGCGCTGCCCCCAGGTAGTGGTCGAGCAGGCGGTACTGCAGCGACGACATCGCGCCGCCGCTTTCGGCGTTGGTCAGGATCGCGATCCCCAGCTTCGCTTCCGGCACCATCACCACGCGCGAATAAAAGCCCTGCAGCGCGTCACCGTGCATGGCCAGCTTGCGGCCCTTGTAGTCGCGCAGCTGGAATCCCAGGCCGTAGGCGAAGAAATTCGGCTTCGTCGCCGCCAGCGCCGGCTTGGGCTCGCTGATTTTGATCGGCGTGACGCCAGTGAAGATTTCCTGGCTCTGTTTGGCGCTGAACAAGCGCGTTTCCTTGCCTTGCCCATCCTTGCCGGTCACGCCTTCGGCCAGCAGCACGTTCATCCAGCGCGCGATATCCTCGGCGTTGGTGTTGATGCCGACTGCGCCGACCGCATTCGCCACCGGCATCGCCTTGACCAGCGCGATCTTGCCGTCGATCTTGCTGTGAGGGCTGGACACGTTCGGGTTGCCCGCATTCTCGGCCAGGCTGGTGGTGGTCATGTTCATGCCGGCCGGCTTGAGGATGCGCTCGCGCACCGTGTCGCCCCAAGGCTTGCCGGACTTGAGCGCGACGATCTTGCCGGCCACGATGTAGAGCAGGTTGTCGTAGGCGTAGGCGCTGCGAAAACTGGTGGCCGGGCGGATGAAGCGCAGCTTCTGGATAATCTCGTCGGTGGTGAAATTGGTGGTCGGCCACCACAGCAGGTCACCGGCGCCGAGGCCAAGGCCGCTGCGGTGCACCAGCAAATCGCGGATCGTCATTTCGCGCGTGACGTAGGCGTCGTACATCTGGAAGTCCGGCAGATGCTTGATGACCGGGTCGTCCCATGCCAGCTTGCCCTCGTCGACCAGCATCGCCAGCGCGGTCGCGGTGAAGGCCTTCGAATTGGACGCCACCTCGAAGAGTGTCTTGCCATCCACCGGCGCACTGTCGCCGAGTTTGCGCACGCCGAAGCCGCGCGTAGTGACGACCTTGCCGTCCTTGACGATCGCGATCGCCATGCCGGGCACGTCGAACTCCTTGAGGATGCGCGCGACGTCGGCGTCGAGGTCGAACGCCTGCGCACTGGCCGTGGCGGCCGGCGCGGCGATGGCTGGTTCGGCGCCGGCATTGGCGACGCTGAAGGCGAGCAGGATGGCGGCGGCGATGCGATTCAATGGATGCACGGCGAGCTCCTTATTTTTCGGTCATTTTCTTGTCGACGCTCTTTTGCGTCGCCGGGTGGTAGCGCTCGCGCGCCTTCTTGTAGACGCCTTCGGCCCATGCCTTGTCTTCCGGATGCTTGCGCAGCCCGTCGTACAGCGGCACCACGAAGCGCTGGCGTCCCACGCTCATCAGAAAGGCGCTGAGCGGCGCGCGAATGTCGCGGTAGCCGGCATTGATCGAGGCGCGGTAGAAGCGGAAGGCGATTTCGCTGTTGCCGGTCTTGGCCAGCCCGTAAGCCTGGTCCAGCTCCTTCAGCTGGGCCGCGCTGGCCTTGGTGTCGATGTCGTTCAAAAACTTGATCCACTCGATCGCCTGCCATGCCTTGGTATCGAGTTTGGCGGTCGGCAGCTTGCCGTCCAGCCAGGCCGCGCGGGCCACGTCGAGCGCCGCCAGGCGGGCCGACTTGACGTGCTGCGCGCTGGCCGGGATGCCCGGCGCGTACAGCCATTCGTCCAGCTCCGCGTCGGTCATCACGGCCGGGTGCTGGGCCAGCAGGTTCTTGCGCAGGTAGTCGACGAACTGGTCGGTCGTCACGCTCTGCATCGCGTGCTGGTCGAACCAGCCGCGCAGGAAGGGATCGAACAGCGCCCTGCCCGCGCGCTGCTCGAGCGTGCGCAGCAGCCACGCGCCCTTGGGATAGACAATGCCCTCGTCGGCGTAGTCAGCCGATCCCGTATCCGGGCCGCGCGTGAGCAGCGCCTGCTTGGCCGGCGCGATGGTGGCCAGCGACGTGATCGCCTCTTCCTGCTCGACCTGCAGGTTCATCTCGGCCACCTCGGGACCATACATCGATTCGAGGATGCGGGTCGTGACGTAGGTGGTGAAGCCTTCGTTGAGCCAGAAGTGCTTCCACGACGCGTTGGTGACCAGGTTGCCCGACCAGCTATGCGCCAGTTCGTGCGCGATCAGGTCGACCAGGCTGCGGTCGCCCGCGATCATGGTCGGCGTCAAGAAGGTCAGGCGCGGGTTCTCCATGCCGCCGAACGGGAAGGACGGCGGCAGCACCAGCATGTCGTAGCGGCCCCAGCGGTAAGGGCCGTACAGGGCTTCGGCGGCGGCGATCATTTTTTCGGTGTCGGCAAACTCGTAGGCGGCCGCCTTGATCCGTTTCGGTTCGGCGTACACGCCGCTGCGCGGTCCCAGCGAACGCACATCGAGTTCGCCGATGCCGATCGCCAGCAGGTAGGACGGAATCGCCTGCGGCATCTTGAAATGCCAGCCGCCCTTGCCGGTCGCCTTGGGATCGTTCTCGGCGCTCATGACCACACGCAGGCCCTGCGGCGCGTCGATGCGGGCGCTGTAGGTAAAGCGCACGGCCGGCGTGTCCTGCACCGGCACCCACGAACGGGCGTCGATCGATTCGGACTGGCTGAACATGAACGGGCGCTTGCCCGACATGGTCTGCAGCGGCGTGAGCCACTGCAGCGCGCTCGCGCTCGGGGCGGTGCGGTAGTAGATGCGCACCTTGTGCGGCTGGCTGGCCAGCGCGATGTGCAGCGCCTGGCCTTTTTCGGCGTCTTCCTTGTCGAGCGTGAACGGCAGCGTCGACCAGGCGCCGTTCGCGTCTTGCGCCCGGATCTTGCTGATGGCCAGTTCGCGCGTGTCGAGGTCGAGCGTGCGGGCCGACTTGTCGATCCATTCGAGCGACAGCTCGGCGTAGCCGGTCAGCGTCTTCTTGGTGAAATCGGCTTTCAGGTCCATGTGCAGGTCGCTGGTCTTGACCTGGTCGTAGCGGGCGTAGCTGAGCGGGTCGAGCGCAAACGCCATGGCGCTGCAGTGGCTGAGGACGACGCAGGTGGCGGCGCGCAGGAAGCTGGATTTGTTCATGAGGTCTCCGTAAAGGGCGCAGGCAGAATAGCACTTTCGCCAGCCCAGCGAAAGCACGGCACCCGTATTTACGGGGGGTGCGTGCCGGCGATGCCGTTGCGGGGTCTCTGCTATGCTTTGCGCCACCTGAACCGAAAGAACCCCCATGGAAGCCTTCCTGATATCGACCGGCATCGTCGCCCTTGCTGAAATCGGCGACAAGACCCAATTGCTGGCCTTCCTGCTGGCGGCCAAATTCCGGCGTCCGGTGCCGATCGTGCTGGGGATCCTGGTGGCCACGGTGGCCAATCACGGCCTGGCCGCCGCAGTGGGTGCCTGGATCAGCAGCGCGCTCGGTCCGGAAGCGATGCGCTGGGTGCTGGGCCTGTCCTTCCTGGCCATGGCCGCCTGGACGCTGGTGCCCGACAAGCTCGATGAGGGCGATGCCAAGGTGGGCGGGTATGGCGTGTTCCTGGCTACCGTGGTCGCCTTCTTCCTGGCCGAAATGGGCGACAAGACGCAGGTGGCGACGGTCGCCCTGGCGGCGCGCTTCGCCTCGACCTGGGCGGTGGTGGCCGGTACCACGTTCGGCATGATGCTGGCCAATGTGCCGGCCGTGTATTTTGGCGAGCGCATTGCCAACAAGGTGCCGCTGCGGCTGGTGCACGGGATCGCGGCGGCCATTTTCGCGGCGCTGGGAATCGCGACGCTGCTGGGCGCGGGGGCGCGGCTGGGGTTTTAGAGTCGATCTCGCGAAGGCGCACTGGCTCCGGAATAAATATGTCGCCACGATACGTCCAATAAGCGTTCGGCCGTGAAGAATTCACGGCGCCATTCAAGCGCTTCAAGTTTCATTTTTCACGACTTGTACTGATACCTCTGCCCTATTGACGGTCCTGCCTTGTCAGCAAAATTATTCCGGACAGCAGTGCGCGAGCGGGGACGACGGTGCTTGTATCGGCGCGGTCGAAAAAAAGCCCACCTCGAGGGTGGGCTTCAGAAGCAGATAATGCCGCTGCTTATTGCGTGGTCAGGGTCACATCATCGATCACGAACGAGGTGGCCACGGTCGAACCTTCGACGCCTTCGAAATACAGGCGCACGGTCTGGCCCGTGTAGGCGCTCAGATCAAAACTCTTCTCGAGGTATACCGTTCCCTTGTTCAGGTTCGAATAAGTCGCCAGCGTGGCCAGTACGGTGCCGCTGGTGTTGCGGACCTGGACCTTGAGCGTGTCATACGCGTTCGTCGTGGTGGTCTCGTCGGACACGACCTTGAGCCAGAACTTGAACGTCGCGCTCGTCACGCCGGCCGGGATCGCCACTTGCTGGTACACCGAGTCGGTGTGCACGGCGCCATACCCGTTCAGCCATGCTTTCCAGCTGCCGGCGTGCGCCGCCTGCGATGCGTCGCTGGTGATCACGCCGCTGGTGGCGGTCCACGATGCGGCGCCCGATTCAAAGCCCGGGTTGAGCAGCACTTGCGTGGCCACCGGATTGTTGACCGTGAAGCTCGCTGCGCTCGAGAGCGTGCTGTTGCCGGCCGCGTCGTAGGCCTTGGCCGTGAGCGCGTGCGCCGCATTGGTCAGGGTCTTCGAGTCGAGCGTCATCGAGTACGGCGCCGTGGTGTCGGTACCCTTCAGCGCGCCATCGACATAGAACTCGACCTTGGTGACGGCCACATTGTCAGCCGCGGTGGCCGAGAAAGTCACGGTGCCGCTGGTGCCGCTCTCGCTGGCGGAGACGGTCGGCGGCGTCGAATCGATCGGGCCGCTGTTGCTGACGCTGAACGAGGCTGCCGTCGACGTGCCGATGTTGCCGGCCGCATCGTAAGCCTTGGCGACCAGGCTGTGGCTGCCGTTGGCCAGCGTGGTCGAATCGAAGCTGGCGCTGTACGGCGCCGCGTTGCTGCTCGCCTTGAGGGCGCCGTCGATATAGAACTCAACCAGGGTCACGCCCACGTTGTCGGTCGCGTTGGCCGACAGCGTGATGTTGCCGGCCGTGCCGGACTCGCTGGCCGACACGGTCGGTGCGATGGTGTCGCCGGAAACGCCCTGGCTGACCCAGACCGGCGCCGACCACAGGATGTTGCCGTCCGACTGAGTCAGCTTGGCGTAGTAGTAGTGTTCGCCGGTGGCCGGCGTGATCGTCGTGCTGGCCGTGGTTGCCACTTCGGTCGCGGTGCCGTTACGTCCTGGCACACCTTCCATGATCGATACCGTCGACACCGTTTTGCCCGAGGTGTTGGCGTAATTCGCCACCAGGTTCAGCGAGCCGCCGTTGGTGAAGCGCTCGCCCATGATGTGGCCGTTGGCGGTAAGCACCAGCTGCGACGTCTTGTCCATCGTGGCGAACACGCGGCGTGCCTTGAGCGCGGCGATGAAGCTCGCTTGCGTCAACGGCGTGCCGTTCGGGATCAGCACGCCGGTGCGGTTGGTGTACGACGCGCCCCAGTTGGCGCAGTGGTTATCCTGGTCGGTCGTGAAGGCGACGTGGAAGCCCGCTTCCAGCGCTTTTTTGCAAGCGCCTTCATAGCTGCTGCGGCCGGTTTCGGTTTCGGTGGTGTTGACCGAGAACGCCGAAGTGTTGAGCACTTCGCACATGCCCATGGCCTGGTCGCCGTCGGCGGTGTAGCCGAGGGCCACGCCATTGACCAGGAACTGGCCGCTGGTGGCAGGGTGATTGAACTGGCCGATCAGGCCGCGCTGGCGCATCAGGGTGTACAGGCCGGCGTAGTCAGGCTTGTCGGTGAAGGTGTCGGCGATCAGCTGGCCGCTGCCGTTGTATTCCCATCCGAACAACTCGTTCGAGTTGAAGATGTTCATGTGGCCGCCGTTGTTGATCACGCCCCATTCCATGCCGTACACGGCCAGGAAGTTCGGGTTGGCGGTATTGAAGTCGGTCGCTGCGGTCAGGCCGGACTGGTACAGGGCCTTGGCGGTGGCCGGATTGGCGTTGGCGTTGGTGCCGTCCGAGCCGTCGAACATGTGGTTGTGTTCGGACGTCATCAGGAAATCGAGGCCGCGCCCCATGGCGAAGGCATACGCCTGGGCCGGGCCGTTCGGGGTCGATTGCGGCGCGGCGGCGCCGCTGCAGCTGGCGACCGGCGAGCCGCCATCGCTGTGGTTGGTCTGGCTGTGCAGGTTGCCGAAATAGACGGTGTACGGCAGCGATGCAGGCGCTGGCGCGGCCATCTGCATGGCGAAGCCGGCCGGGGCCTTGTTGTCCAGCGCGGCAGTGCCGGCGCTGGCCGTGTGCAGCGGCGAGAAGACCGGCATGACCGGCGCTGTCATCTTGCCCAGCACCAGGTCCCACGACTGTTCGACAACCTCGTCGCCGCCGCTGGCCAGCGCGTGCTCGATGGCGCTGTCGGAACTGTCGCTCGCGCCTTGCGCCGGCGCGTCATGCGCGACCGCTGCCAGGCGCACCTGGTACAGGCCGTCCGGGGTGGTGATGCTGTCGATGCGGCCGTCCCAGCGGACTTTCAGTTCGACTTTTTTCTTGAACAGGCGCTGCACGCCCTGCCAGTGCTGCACGACCTGGCCGCTTGGGCTGACCAGTTCGACGCGCCACTTGATGTCCTGGGCGGCGGCAACGTGCGGGTATTCAAACGCGACGGTGAAAGTGCGGGCTTCTGTTTTCGCGGCAATGGCGCTGGCATCGGCTTTGTACGGAACGTGCAATGTTGCATCGAATTCACGGTGGTCGATTTCCGCGGCCATGGTCATGTTGCTAGCGACGAGCGCCAGGAAGATTGCGAAGTGGGGCAGCAGCTTTTTAGAATTGTTCTGACGCATAATTTCCTCGGATACGTTGATTGTCACGATTGTCACTACACCTGAATTCTCCCAACTATGCATGACGACAATATGACGTACAAATTCGATTTAACTTTCTTATTGAGATGTTATTGATATAAGTTAAATGAATTCGTGACAAATTTTCCGCAGGGAAATAAGTGTGCGGGGACGGCACCATGGGCGCGCCGGGGCGGCGCGGCCAAATGTTTCGGCGACGGCGAAAAAGAATTTCGGCGGCCTGTGGCAGAAATGATGAAAATGTCTATATCTGGACATTCTCACCATTTTTTCGTCACAATTGGACGCCGCAGCGCCGGGCCCGCGGGCCGCTACGGTCCACCTGTCAGCGCCGCACCTGCAGCGTCACCTGGTGCGGGCGCTGGTCGTCCTGCAGCTGGATCACGTTGTCTTGCTGGCGCACGCCATCGACCGTCATGCCCTCCTCGCCCACCGATACCGAGATCGCATACACGGTCTTGCGGTAGCGGTAATCGAGCTTGAAGCCGGGCCAGTCGGCCGGCAAATGCGGCGTCACGGTCAGGCGCTCGCCGGCCAGCGACAGGCCCAGCAGCGATTCGACGATCAGGCGGTACATCCAGCCCGACGAGCCGGTGTCCCAGGTCCAGCCGCCGCGTCCCACGTGCGGCGAGACCGCGTACACGTCGGCGGCCACCACATACGGTTCGACCTTGTACAGCGCGGCGTCGGCTGCGCTGGCGCCGTGGTTGACCGGATTGATCATGCGCAGCAGTTCCCAGGCGCGCTCGCTGTCGCCCATCTTGGCGAAGGCCATCGCGGTCCAGATCGCCGCGTGCGTGTACTGGCCGCCGTTCTCGCGCACCCCCGGCACGTAGCCGCGGATGTAGCCGGGATTGAGCACGCCGTCGTCGAACGGCGGATCGAGCAGCTGCACCAGGCCGAAGTCGCGTTTGACCAGGCGCTCATCGACCGCCTTCATGGCCATCGCGGTGCGCTCGGGATTGGCCGCGCCCGACAGCACGCCCCAGCTTTGCGAGATCGAATCGATCTGGCATTCGTCGTTGGTGTGCGAGCCGAGCGGCGTGCCGTCGTCGAAATACGCGCGCCGGTACCACTGGCCATCCCACGCATTTTCCTCGACATTGCGCGCCAGCTTGACCGCCTCGGCCAGGCACGTGGCGGCGAAGGCATGGTCGCCATACACGGTGGCCACTTCGGAGAAACGCTGCAGCACGTCGTACAGGAAGAACGCGAGCCACACGCTTTCGCCCTTGCCCTCGTTGCCGACCCGGTCCATGCCGTCGTTCCAGTCGCAGGTGCCAATCAGCGGCAGTCCGTGCGTGCCGAAGCGCAGGCCGCGCTTGATGGCGCGCACGCAGTGTTCGTACAGGTCGGCGCTCTGGCTGGAGCGGCCCGGCATGTCGTAGTAGGACTCCTCTTCCTGGGTCAGCAAGCGCCCTTCGAGGAACGGCGCCATCTCGGTCAGCACGCTCTTGTCGCCGGTACCGATCACGTAGCGGTGCGCTGCCAGCGGCAGCCACAGGAAGTCGTCCGAGCAGTGGGTGCGCACGCCG
>JANYGW010000192.1 GCA_025359245.1 Massilia sp. | reverse complement strand
TTATCCCGAAACCCGCGAGATCTGGTCCTTCGGTTCGGGCTACGGCGGCAATGCGCTTCTGGGCAAGAAATGCTTCGCACTGCGGATCGCCTCCAACATGGGCCGCGACGAAGGCTGGCTTGCCGAACACATGCTGATCCTGGGCGTCGAATCGCCGGAAGGCAAAAAGCACTACGTCGCGGCGGCCTTCCCTTCGGCCTGCGGCAAGACCAACTTCGCGATGCTGATTCCGCCGGCCAGCTTCAAGGGCTGGAAAGTGACGACCATCGGCGACGACATCGCCTGGATCAAGCCGGGCGCCGATGGCCGCCTGTACGCGATCAATCCGGAAGCGGGCTACTTCGGCGTCGCTCCCGGCACCAACACCAAGACCAACTCGAACTGCATGGCATCGCTGGGCGCGAACACCATCTTCACCAACGTCGCGCTGACCGACGACGGCGACGTCTGGTGGGAAGGCCTGACCAAGGAAGTGCCGCAGCACCTGATCGACTGGCAGGGCCAGGACTGGACGCCGGAGTCGGGCGTCAAGGCGGCCCATCCGAACGCGCGCTTTACCGTCGCCGCGACCCAGAACCCGGTGATCGACCCGTCGTGGGACGATCCTGCGGGCGTGCCGATTTCGGCCTTCATCTTCGGCGGCCGCCGTTCGACCACGGTGCCTTTGGTGACCGAAGCGCGCAACTGGACCGAAGGCGTGTACATGGCCGCGACCATGGGCTCCGAGACCACCGCCGCCGCCGCCGGCCAGATGGGCGTCGTGCGCCGCGATCCGTTCGCGATGCTGCCGTTCATGGGCTACAACATGAGCGACTACTTCCAGCACTGGCAGAACATGGGCGAAAAGATCAGCGCCATGAACCCCGCCGCGCTGCCGAAAATCTACTGCGTCAACTGGTTCCGTACCGATGAAGCGGGCAAATTCGTCTGGCCTGGTTTTGGCGACAATATGCGCGTGCTCAAGTGGATGCTCGAGCGTATCGACGGCACCGCCGGCGGCACCGAGAACGTGTTCGGCACCACGCCGAACTTCGGCGACCTGAACTGGGATGGCCTGGCCTTTACCCAAGAACAGTTCGACACGATCACCTCGATCGACACGAACGCGTTCAATGAAGAACTCAAGCTGCACACCGAGTTGTTTGAGAAGCTTGCATACCACCTGCCACAAGAACTGGTGGCAACCAAGGCAGCACTCGAAAAGCGGTTGGCGTCATAAGCGCCTGACTGCTATTTGATACGGCGCGTCGATGACGCGCCGTTTTTTTATCCGGCATGACTTTCGGCACTGCCCGCCGCGCGCGCAATTTCGTAGACTCGCAGCACTTGCTCCCAGTTCCCGTGAGCCGGTGGCGGCAGTGCCTGGCCGCTCTTTGATACGGTGCGTCGCTGACGCGCCGTTTTTTTTATCGGTGCGCCCATGAAAAACGGCGCCCGAAGGCGCCGCTTTCGATACCGCTGGCAGGGCATTACGCTTGCTTGCGGCGGCGCGCAACTGCCAGGCCGGCCAGGCCAAGGCCCAGCAAGGCCAGCGATGCTGGCTCAGGGACGACTGCTGGCTCGTTCAGGGCCACGTTGTCGATCAGGAAAATGCCGCCGAGGTCGAGGCGCAGTTCGTCGATCTTCGGACCCATGGCTTCGAATTTCGTGTAGCTGTCACCGTTGATGAGCATCGTCTCGGACCATACCTGAACGCCATTGTTGTAGCCATAGATGGTGCCGGAGCGTGCCGCGCCGCGCGCCCACACTTCGGCGTACAGACCGTCGAAGCTGAAGTCGGCATTGCCGTTTTTGGTGATGATGCCGACGCCGCGGCGGTTGTTCAGCATGCCGAAGTCGCCGCTGACAGCGCCGTAGTTCCAGCTCGAACCGACCAGGTTGCGTATTCCACGCAAAGTGGCCACCCGTTCCACGGCAAACTGGCCACCCAGTCCACGCCAAACTGGGCCACTCATTCCATGCCATGGCGGACAGTCGGAGCGTAGCGACGCGGGGGTGTGAGTTTTTACTATGATTGGCC
>JANYGW010000222.1 GCA_025359245.1 Massilia sp. | reverse complement strand
CGGTAATCGAGCAGAACGTGCAGCCGCCAAAACAGCCGCGCATGATGTTCACGGAAAAGCGGATCATTTCCCAGGCCGGGATTTTGGCCTTGCCGTAGCTCGGGTGCGGCGCGCGCGCGTAGTTCATGTCGTAGACGCCATCCATCTCGTCCATCTGCAACGGCAGCGGCGGTGGGTTGAGCCAGACGTCGCGCTCGCCGTGGGCTTGCACCATGGCGCGGGCGTTGCCGGGATTCGACTCCAGGTGGAACACCCGCGACGCGTGCGCATACATCACCGGGTCGGCGCTGACGGTCTCGTATGACGGCAACCGCACCACGGTCTTGTTGTGCTTTTCCCTGGCCATCTGCAGGCGCTCTTCGCGGCTCATGATGCGGATCGGCTTGATATTCTCTGCCGGTGCAGCTGGAGCGTCGCCTTCAATCTTGGCGCCGCCGTTGTCAGTGGCGCACGATGCCGTGTTCTGCTGCACCATCATGTACGGATCAACGTGCGCATCGACCTTGCCCGGCACATCGACGCGGGTGCTGTTGTGCACGCCCCAGTCATCATCCGGCAGCCAGCCGGCAGCCACCATGAAGGCGGTGCCGCGCAGGTCGCGGATGGATTTGATGTCTTCGCCGGCTGCCATGCGGTGGGTCAGGTCGACCAGCGCGCGCTCGGCATTACCAAAGATCAGCAAGTCGGCCTTGGAATCGGTCAACACCGAACGGCGCACCTTGTCCGACCAGTAATCGTAGTGGGCGATGCGGCGCAGCGACGCTTCAATCGAGCCGATGATGACCGGCACGTCCGGGTACGCTTCGCGCGCGCGCTGGGCGTACACGGTGACGGTGCGGTCGGGGCGCTTGTTCGGCTCGCCGTTGGGGGTGTAGGCGTCGTCCGAACGGATCTTGCGGTCGGCCGTGTAGCGGTTGACCATCGAGTCCATATTGCCGGCGGTGACGCCGAAGTACAGGCGCGGCTTGCCCAGCGCGCGGAACGGCTCGGCCGACAGCCAGTCGGGCTGGGCGATGATGCCGACCCGGTAGCCTTGCGCTTCGAGCAGGCGGCCAACCAGGGCCATGCCGAAGCTCGGATGGTCGATGTAGGCGTCGCCGGTGACGAGAATGACGTCGCACTCGTCCCAGCCCAGGGCGTCCATTTCGGCGCGGGACATGGGAAGGAAAGGCGCAGCAGCAGCGCGGCTAGACCGCTTGGGGACGGTCGCAAACAGATTGGTGGGGGAGCTCATTGGCCGGTATTGTACCGGAAAACGCCCCGTGCGGACTCTGCCGGGTGCTTTTTAGAAGCCACCCACAACAGAAAAACATCTTAACTATCAATAACTTGTGACGTTTGTGCCACAAAAACAGGCAGATGACCCGCCGCGCGTGGTCTGAAAAACACGGCGACGACAAAGCTCGCCCTTACGCCAGATAATTCCGGTGTCGCCGGCGGATACCCGTACACTCGGGGCTTTTGATCGATATTGGATTGTGATATGCAGTTACCAGAATTTGACAACAATATCCGACGCAAGAAAATTCTCATCAAATATACGGCGCTGGTGTTCCTTGCCTACGCGATCACGCAGATCGCAACCATCGGCGCCTATCTGTGCGGCCTTTCGTCGGTGCGGCTCCCGGAGATACTGCTCGTGTCATCCATCACGCTCGGCTCCGCCGTCGGTTTTGGGGGCCTCGTCCATCTCAAGAAGACCATTTCAACAAAATTCGCCAACGTCGTGTTTTTCGGCCAGTTTGCCGTCTGGCTCGTCATGTATCCGATCTGGTTTCTCAGCCTGAGGGAAATCAGGGGCATGGCGCTGTTCTGCGCCTTCATGGCGCTGTCGTTCCTGCTGTCGCATGCCAAGCTGTTCCAGTCGATCGTCATCACCGTCACGGCCACGGTCATTCAAATTGCCGGATCCTACTACGCGATTATCTACCTGAAACAGCCAGGCTCGTTCGGGCTGGAAGTGTTTTACACGCTCTGCTTTCTTCCGTCTGCCCTCTTCATTTGCAATCTTTCAGCACAATATGCGCTGCAGCGGGACGATGTCCGCGAGGCCAAGCGCTTTGCAGAGCAGAGCCGCGACGCGCTTCAGGCAGAGACTGAAAATGCGCACCGGCTCAATGCTGAGCTTCAGGACGCGCTAAGTATCATCCAAGAAATTTCGATCCGCGACGTGCTGACCGGGCTGTACAATCGCCGCCACTTGCTGGACCGGCTGGAGATGGAAAAGAAACGCGCCGATCGCACCAGGCAGCTATTTTCGCTCGTTATCCTGGACATCGATCACTTCAAGCGCATCAACGACACCCTTGGGCATGTGCAAGGCGACGAAGTGCTCAAGGCGGTCGCCAACGTCCTTCAGGCGAGCCTGCGTGAAACGGATTTCTGCGCGCGCTTCGGGGGAGAAGAGTTTGTCATGGTGCTGGAGCAGAGCAGCGGGAGTGGGGCGCTGGTGTGTGCCGAACGGGCGCGCCGACTGGTCGAGTCCGCAAAATTTCCCGCGTATGGCGATGATTTCCAGGTCACTGTCTCGCTGGGGGTGACGGCATATCAGCCAATGGAGGAGCTATCGCAGACCATTTCCCGTGCCGACGAGGCCCTGTACCGGGCCAAGCATGCAGGAAGAAATCGCGTCGAGGAAGGCACCATCATCGATTGAGCGCCTGCCGTCAAATTCCCATATTCGCCAGCATCCTGCCCAGCTCGCGCAGCGCCGGCTCGAGGCGCGGGTGCTCGGCCGCAAAGCGCGCGGTCAGTTCCTGGGTGCGCTCGGCCAGGCCGTAGGTGTCGGATTCGGCTACGGCCTGCACCGGGGCCACCGGTTCCGCGGCGCGCCGTTCCAGCAGGGCGCGGATGTCGCCGTCCAGTTGGCTCAGCAGCGATTGCAACTCTTCGTCGACGTCGCCGGTCTGCGCCAGGTTGGCGCGCAAGGTCTTCAGGTGGGACTTCAGGTTCGCTGTATCTTCGTTCAACATGTCGTCCTCGTTTATGTGGTGAATTTCGTCTCTAAGTACAAATCTTCCACCTTCTTGCGGGCCCACGGCGTCTTGCGCAAAAACTTCAGGCTTGACTTGATGCTGGGCTCGCTGATGAAGCAGTTGATGTCAATGCGCTTGGCTAGCGCTTCCCAGCCATGCTGTTCCACCAGCCGGGTCAGTATTGATTCTAATGTAAGACCGTGTAATTCCTGAACACTCATTGCCGCTGCCGATCCCTGTAGAAAATTACGCGAAATATATATCGATTTATACACCTTATCGGCGCCTGCGGCCAATCGGCACAGTTTTCCTCAGCATGCGGCAAGGGCCGCGCGCTGCGCCCGGCTGAGGGCCGACAGCGCTTTCTGGTAGGACCAGTCGAGCAGCTCGGCCAGGTAATCGCCCGGCAGGCTGTTGGGATGGACGATGGTGACCCAATGGAAGCGGCCCATGTAGCGGGCAGGCTTGATGCCCGGCATATCGGTCAGCTCAAGGAAACGCGAGGGCGTCACGCGGAGGCTGAAGCGCCACTGTTCAGGTTCACTGGTCTTAAAGTAGGCAAATTTCTTTTCGCCGACGGCATACACCAGGATGTTACTGGGCGCGCCGTACAGCGTGGCATTCGCGCCGGCGAGGCTGGCGCACATGGTCTTCAGGCGGGCGGTGTCGATGTTGTCCTCGGCGATGGAAGGCGATCATGGGAGGGTTCCATGATCGCATGAATGCCGCCCGTGCGCAGCGCACGCCCATGTTACTGCGAGATGTGCATGTCATAGCGCGCACCGTTGGAGAAGGTGCACGAGCCCCATCCCAGCGCGGCGTTGCTCATCACGTAGTCGCAGCGCACGAAGCCGCCGCGGTTGCCGCCGGCATTGGCCACGCCCTTGGTCGAATTGGGCGTGCGGGTCGCTTCGCCGGCAAATTGTTCGCCGCCGAGATTGAAGGTGAATTGGCCGTGCCCTTGCTCCGGATTGCTGATGTTGCCGGTCACGCCGCCCAGGCGCGACGCGATCTCGTTACCGGGATACAGGCGTGCCGAAAATGCGGGCCGATAAGCGGCCATTGGCACGATGGCCGCGCCGGAGTAACTGGCGCCGTTGCCTGACCCGTTAGGATACTGGTTCAGCGGCACCACATAACAGCCCGACAAAGCCGCGCCAAGCACTGCAACGCCCAGGACGCTCGATAATTTCAACATGATGACTCCTCCAGACTACACACCGACAGGGATTGATAGCCCGGCATGGCAGCTATCGCGAATAAAGCTCAGGTGGAGTGGAGTATAGGGAGATGGCACTTTTCCGCCATCCGTATCGGCGAGGCACTGCCTGGCAGTACCTATCGTGCTGCCGCGCGGGGCGCTCGGTCAGCGCGGTGCTGGCGCGGCCGGGGGCTGGCCTTTGAGGCCGGTGAAATAGGCGCCGATCCCGATGACTTCGCGCGCCAGCGAATACAGGTCGCGCGCCTCGAAATACCTGGCGTGCACGGTGCCGGCGACGGGAACGCCGGCGCGCGTCAGCGCCAGGCTGGCGCGCGGCAGGTGGAAATACTGGCTGGCCACCAGCACCGATGTCAAATGCCTTTCGCCGGCGATGCGCGCCACGTTCGCGGCCGACGCGGCGGTATCGTTGCCGGCGCTGTCGACCAGCACCGCCGCCGCCGGCACGCCGTGCGCGACCAGGTAATGCGCCATCACGGCCGCTTCATCGTAGCCTTCCTTGCCGACCCCGCCGGTGACGATCAGCAGCGGCGCCAGTTTCAATCGATAAGCGGTGAGCGCGCAGTCAAGCCGGGCGCGCAGCCGCGGCGAAGGCTGGCCATCGGGATTGACCGTATTGCCGAGGACGACAATGGCGTCGGCCGGGACCAGCCGGTCGCGCAGGCCGGCCACGGCGATGGCCGCCGCCGCCAGCACGAAGCACGCAACGGGAACCAGCAGGATCGGCTTCCAGTAGCGCATGCGCTTTTCCTGGCCTAAGCGACCGCGAAATTGCCTTCGTATTGCAAGGGCCAGAGTACCTGGTAGTCCTCACCGTCGAGCAATCGATAGGCGGCCGTCACGCCGGCGAAGGCCTTCAGGCGCGCCAGCACCGGCTTGCAGCGTTCGAAGGTCGATTCGGCATTGGCGGTGTGGATGAAAATGGTGGTCTCGCCGTCGCCCATGTCATGCCCGGCCACGGTGGCCGTGGCGCCCAGCTCGCCCATCAGCTGGCGCTGCAGCTCGATCATCGCGTCGTGATCGGGCAGCCCCGCGCCCTGGAACTGCAAGGCCAGCTGGTACTGCATGGTGCGCCCGGCATAGCGGCCGGAGGCAGCCGCCAGGATCCAGTAGGCGCGGTTGACCATGACCCTGCCGGCGACGAACAGCAGCAGGCCCGCCAGCACGCAGGCCGCCGCCGCCATCAGCGCGTCCCTGCGCGATGCAAAAGGCGACACCATGAACATGGAACTGACGCCGGCAGCGAGCGCGCCCAGCAGCAGGCACAGCCCCAGGGCAAGCAGGATTTGTCCAATTGTTTTCATCTCGTCTGTCGTCTCGCGAAGGGTGGCTTGTAGCGGCGCGTGGCGCGCTACGCGGATGTGCGCAGGCTGGCGAAGGCCCACGCGGAAAGCGCTGCTGCCAGCGCGGTGAGGGCGAGGTACGCGGGGTCGCGTGCCAGCGCCATGTTTTCAACGACGATGCGCGCAACGTGCACAATGGCCAATACCGCAAACAGCGTGCCGCTCACTTTGACGTACAGTCTCATGCTGGTTCACTCCTCGGTCATCGGCTTGCGATCAGGGGGCCATCTTGCTCAGGATGTCCAGCAGCTGCGCATTGCTTTCCGGCGGCAGGAAAAATGCATAGTCTTCCGATTTGTACGGACTCGGCTGGATCACCAGGTCCTTGTCCAGGATGTACGTACGCGGAACATATTTTCCGTCGAGGCTGTATTTGGCCAGGTACTTGCTGTCGGTATCCTGGTTGAGCCGGATCAGCACGACATTCTGGCTGCGCTTGATCACGGCCGGGTCGGAAAACATCACCGAGTACTTCTTGCATACGCCGCACCAGTCGGCATACACGACCAGCAGGATCGGCTTGTGTTCGCGCTTGGCCGCGGCCACGCCCTCATCGTAGCCGTACCATTTGACGGCCTTGTCGTTCCAATTGATCCCCGCCAGCGCGAACGAAGGCAACAGCATGGCGATGATGAGAAAAATTCTACGGACTGACATCATGGCGGCATTCCCTTCCTGGTATGCGCGTGAACCATCTGGCGTGGTGCGATCGGTGCCGCGTTGGTCCAACGCGGTCAGAGCGCAGTATGCCGGCACATTAAACAATTGGCAACAAAGTTAATCTGTATTTGGTACTGCCGCACGGCACAGGGGCCGCTTCAATGGGTGCGCTCGCGTGGTGGCTTTGCGCTAGCCGAAAATCGCTCATGGCGCCGGTAGAGTTTCGGCAGCAAAACGTACCACTGCAGCATGCCAGCGAGCGCAAACAACGGCGCCGCAATGAAATACGCTTCAGACGGCGTCGCCATGCCGGAATAAATCAGCGGCACGGCGCATAGCAAACCAAGGACACCGGCCGGTAATGTCAACATGAGCAGCAGCAGCCCGGCGCACATGCCTGCCAGAGTGCCAAACTCGACAGCCACGCCGGCGGCGACGGCCGCCAGCACGACCAACACCATATACACCCACCGATTGAGCTTGATGTTCATTGCATCGCTTTGGCGAAGCGCCTGTCCCTGGCGAGCATCTCGATCAGGCGCTCGACCTGGCGCACATTCCGGATCGCGAAAAATCCGTCGCGCAAGCGCAGCTGCAGATGGTGCGGCAAGGCCGGCATGGCGGTCATCGAATGATCCTCAGCGCGCCGGCCGGCGCTTGTACAGGCCATCGAAAGCGACGCTCCATTTGCCGCCGGCGTCGGTCGACTCCCACAACTGGCGCACGGTGCCGTCGGGATTCGGGGTCCACGTGATGCGATGCCGGATCGCTGCGCCGTTCGGTGCCTGGCCCGCGCCCTCCATCACCATGCGCCCGTCGACCAGGCCGCCGTCGAGCAGCAGCAGCAGGCCGGCGTTGTCGACCCAGCTCTGGTGCCACACCTTGCGCGCCACATCATAGGTATTCAGGCTTTCGCCGCTGTAGCCCTTGGGCGTGGCATAGCGTTCGTGCAGCACGCAGCCGCCGTATTCCTTGTCGATGCGGTTGGTGCCGGCGAGGCTGCCGTCGGCCTTGTGCACATCCCATTCGCCGATCCAGAAATCGAACTGGCGGTAGGCTGGATCACTGCAGGTCATTTTGGCCTCCGCCGGAATACAAGTCATCAAGCACAGGAAGGCGAGCACGCCACCGACTCCACGCATGGCGGTCAGGCAAACACCAGCGCGCCGACCGCCAGGCCGATGCCGGCGATGACCAGGAACCATGATGGGGTCTCCTTTTCGAACACGAACTCGTTCGGATTGTCCGGGTTGTAGACGACATTGACCGGCGCCCTGGCCTCGAAGTCCTTGACCAGCGCTTCCGGGAAGGACTGTTTCTTGGTGACCGTTACGCCCTTGTCTGTGACGAAGGTGAACTCGGCCGTGTAAGTCGACTTGCGCTTGGTGTAGCCGTCGATCGGCTGCACCACGGCGGTCTTGCCGCTCGCCTTGATGCGATTGATTTCGGAGCGCTGGTTCAATCCCGCGATGACGAAGGCCACGCCGGCGATGACGCCCAGCGCCTTGTAAAGTAAGCTTTTGGTATTCACTGCGCCTGCCCTCAAGATACGCCACGAGTGGCTTTTTTAATGAAGCGAACGTACAAGTATGCTGTGAGATTGATAAATAATCAACTCACCCAAGTGGCGCCGGCCACAAAAAAAATGCCGCTGGCGTGACCCGAGCGGCATAGGCGTTAATTGACGGTCAGCCCCCGCCGTTCCAGCAGGGGCTCGATCCTGGCATCGCGTCCGCGGAACTTGCGGTACATGACCATCGCATCGAGCGTGCCGCCGCGCGAGAGCAGCATCTTGCGGAAATGGTCGCCGTTCTTGCGCGTCATGCCGCCATGCTCCTTGAACCAGTCGACCGTGTCGGCGTCCAGTTTTTCGCTCCACAGGTAGCCGTAGTAGCCGGCCGAATAACCGCCCGAAAACACGTGCGAGAAGTAGGTGCTGCGATAACGCGTCGGCACTGCCGCGAAATCGAGGCCAGCATCCTTCATCGCCGCCGCTTCGAAAGCGAGTACGTCGGTCGGGATCTGGGCCGCGCCCAGCTGGTGCCAGCGCTGGTCCAGGATCGATGCGGCCAGGTACTCGGTGGTGCGGTAGCCTTCGTTGAATTTCTTCGACGCGATGACCTTGTCGAGCAACTCCTGCGGCATCGGTGCGCCGGTCTGGTAGTGCTTGGCGTAATTGCCCAGCACCTCAGGCCAGACCGCCCACATCTCGTTGACCTGCGACGGAAATTCGACGAAATCGCGCGGCACGCGGGTGCCGGAGAAACGCGGATATTTCACGTCCGAGAACATGCCGTGCAGCGCATGGCCAAATTCGTGGAACATCGTGCGCAGCTCGTCGTAGGTGAGCAGGGTCGGCTCGCCGGCCGGCGGCTTCGGAATGTTCAGGTGGTTGCCGATCACCGGGTAGGTGCCCATCAGCTTCGACTGCGACACGTAGGCCGAGGCCCAGGCGCCGCCGCGCTTGTTGCTGCGCGCGTAGTAGTCGGCCATGAAGATCGCCAGCTGCTTGCCGTTGGCATCGATCACGTCGAACACGCGCACGTCCGGATCGTACACCGGCAAGTCGTGGCGCTCCTTGAACGTCAGGCCGTAGACCTTGTTCGCGGCGAAGAACA
This sequence comes from Massilia sp., assembly GCA_025359245.1. Lineage (GTDB taxonomy): Bacteria > Pseudomonadota > Gammaproteobacteria > Burkholderiales > Burkholderiaceae_D > Telluria_A. The sequence continues at coordinate 6,233 of JANYGW010000222.1, read as the reverse complement.
CGCCATTCGTGAGCACGTTGTTCAGTTCGAAATACGGACGCAACTGGGCCTGGTCGAAATTGAAGCGCTGCGCGCGCACCTTGTCGCTGTAGAACGCCCAGTCGTGCGCGGCCAAGGTGAAGCCGCCCTTGTCGGCGTCGATCGCCTGCTGGATCTCGGCCCCTTCGCGGCGCGCGTTGGCCACCGCCGGCTTGGCAAATTCGGCCAGCAGCTTGTTGACCGCCGTGGTGCTGCGCGCGGTCTGGTCTTCCAGCGCGTAGGCCGCGTAGTTCGGATAGCCGAGCAGGGCGGCGCGTTCGGCGCGCAGTTTGGCGATCTTCAGCACCACCGCGGTGTTGTCGAATTCGCCGCCGTGGCTGCCGCGGCCCATCGACGCTTCCAGCAGGCGCTGGCGCACCGCGCGGTTGGTCAGCACCGACAGCGGCGCCTGGCCGGTGGTGTTGACGACCGGGATCAGGAACTTGCCGTCCATGCCGCGCTTCTTGGCGGCGGCAGCGGCCGCGTCGATGGCGGCGTCGGTCATGCCGGCCAGCTCGGCGCGGCTGTCGACGACCAGCGCCGCGGCGTTCGATTCCTTCAGCACGTTCTGGCTGAAGGTGGTCTGCAGCACGGCCAGTTCGGCGTTATAGGCTTTCAGCTTCTCCTTGTCCGGGCCGGCCAGGCGCGCGCCGGCGCGCACGAAATCGGTATGGTAGCGTTCGAGCAGGAAGGCCGATTCGGCGTCGAGCTTGAGCGTGGCGCGCTTGTCGTACAAGGTCTTGATGCGCTTGTAGAGCTTCTCGTTGAGGCGGATCGCGTCGCTGTGCGCGGCCAGCTTGGGCGACAGGTCGCGGTCGAGCGCCTGCATCGCGTCATTGGTATTGGCACCCGACAGGTTGCCGAACACGGTGCCCACGCGGTTGAGCAGCTGGCCCGAGCGCTCCATCGCGACGATGGTGTTGTCGAAGGTCGCTGGCTTGGGGTTGTTGGCGATGGTCTCGATTTCGGCGGCCTGCTCGCGCATGCCTTCGGCGTAGGCCGGCGCATAGTGCTCGTTGCCGATCTTGTCGAACTGCGGGTAGTGGAACGGCAGTGCGCTGGGCTTGGCAAACGGATTGCTCGCATCGAGGGCAGCCATGGCTGGCGCCGCGAACACCAGGTTCGCGGCGGCCAGGCTGGCCGCAATGATCATCATGTGGGGACGGTTCATTGCGGGCCTCTGTTACTTGCTGCTGTCGATGGTCAGGCCGCGGCGTTCGAGCAGCGGTTCGATCTTCGCATCGCGGCCGCGGAAGGTGCGGAACAGGTCCATCGCTTCAGCCGTGCCGCCGCGCGAGAGCAGGGTCTGGCGGAAATGGTCGCCGTTCTTGCGCAGCAGGCCGCCGTTTTCCTTGAACCATTCAACCGTGTCGGCGTCCAGCTTTTCGCTCCACAGGTAGGCGTAGTAGCCGGCCGAGTAGCCGCCCGACATGCTGTGCGAGAAATAGGTGCTGCGGTAGCGCGGCGGCACCGGCGCGAAATCGACGCCGGCGTTTTTCAGCGCGGCCGCTTCGAAGCCGAGCACGTCCGACGGCACATTATTGGCCGGCAGCTGGTGCCAGCGCTGGTCGAGCAGCGACGCGGCCAGGTATTCGGTGGTGACGAAGCCCTGGTTGAATTTCTTCGACGCGATGACCTTGTCGAGCAATTCCTTCGGCATCGGCGCGCCGGTCTTGTAGTGCTTGGCGTAGTTGGCCAGCACGGCCGGGTCGACCATCCACATTTCGTTGACCTGCGACGGATATTCGACGAAGTCGCGCGGCACGCTGGTGCCCGAGAAGCGCGGATACTTGACGTTCGACAGCAGGCCATGCAGCGCGTGGCCGAATTCGTGGAAGGCAGTCTTGACTTCATCGACCGCCAACAGGGTCGGCTCGCCTGCTGGCGGCTTCGGAATGTTCAGGTGGTTGGCGACCACCGAGTGCGTGCCCAGCAGACCGGACTGCGACACGTAGGCGTTCATCCATGCGCCGCCCTGCTTGTTGCTGCGGGCGTACATGTCGGCGATGAAGATCGAGATCTGCTTGCCGTCGGCGTCGAACACGTCGAATACGCGCACATCCGGGTTATACACCGGCAGGTCCTTGCGTTCCTTGAACGTCAGGCCGTACAGTTTTTCGGCGGCGAAGAAGACGCCGTTTTTCAGCACGCTATCGAGTTCGAAGTACGGCTTGAGCTGGCTCTCGTCGAAGCTGTATTTGGCGGCGCGCACCTTGTCGGTGTAGAACGCCCAGTCGTACGAAGCGACCTTGAAGCCGCCGTTTTCGGCATCGATGACCTTCTGGATTTCGGCCGCTTCCTTGCGCGCGTTGGCCACGGCCGGCTTGGCCAGCTCGGACAGCAGCTTGTTGACGTTGGCGGTGTTTTGCGCGGTCTGGTCGACCAGCGAATATGACGCGAAGTCCTTGTAGCCGAGCAGGGCGGCGCGTTCGGCGCGCAGCCTGGCCAGCTTGACGACGACGGCGCGGTTGTCGAACTTGCCGCCGTGGCTGCCGCGCGCCAGCGACGCGGCCATCAGGCGTTCGCGCACGGCGCGGTTGGTCAGCACCGACAGCGGCGGCTGGCCGGTGGTGTTGACCAGCGCGACGACGAACTTGCCGTCCAGTTTGCGTTTCTTCGCTTCGGCAGCGGCCGCGTCGATGGCCGCGTCGCTCATGCCGGCCAGTTCGGCACGGGTATTGACGACCAGCGCCGATGCGTTCGTTTCCTTCAGCACGTTCTGGGTGAACGCCGTTTGCGACATCGCGATCTGGCCGTTGTAGGCCTTCAGTTTTTTCTTGTCGGCGGCGCTCAGGTTGGCGCCGGCCAGCACGAAGTCCTTGTTGTAGCGTTCCAGCAGGAAGGCCGATTCGGCATCGAGGCCCAGCTCGGCGCGCTTGGCGTACAGCGCCTTGACGCGCTGGTACAGCTTGTCGTTGAGGTAGATCGCATCGGTGTGCGCGGCCAGCTTGGGCGACATCTCGCGGTCGATGGCGTCCAGCGCGTCATTGGTGTTGGCGCCTTGCAGGCTCGAGAAGATGGTCGACACGCGGGTGAGCAGCAGGCCCGATTTTTCCATCGCCACGATGGTGTTGTCGAAGGTCGGCGCATCCTTGTTGTTGGCGATGGCGTCCATTTCGGCCAGCTGATCGCGCATGCCAGCGGCGTAGGCCGGCTTGAAGTGCTCGTCCTTGATCTTGTCGAAGGCCGGGTACTGGAACGGCAGGGTGCTGGCGGCGGCGAGCGGGTTCGATGCCGGCAGCGGAGCGGCGGCGACCGGGGCGGCGACTGGGGCGGCAAAGGCGGCGGTTTGGATCAACGCCAGGCTGGCGGCAACAACAAGCATGTGGGGACGGTTCATGGCATCTTTCACGAGCGCTAGTAAAAGCTGCCTGCGGGTAAGCTGGCAGCGCGTAGCAGAAGATGATATCAGGATGCAATCGAGGCGTCACCCGCTAGCGTATATGCATGTTTTCATTGCGCGACAGTAACGCGGCCCCAGTATTGACGGGCGCGGATCAGTAGTGGGGTGGTTTCTCGTGGCTGGCGTTGGGGCCGGACTGGTCGCCATTGCGGAGGTGTTCGCCGAGATGGTGCAGCATGGCTTCGAGCTGATCGATGCGGCGGCTTTGCTGATAGACCATCTGGTTGAGGGACTCGACCAGGTCTTCCTGGTGCGCGAGCTTGATTTCGATATCGACAAAACGGTCTTCGTGGCTCACGGATGGTCCTTGGGGAAAGCAAAAGCGCCATTATGCCAGCCCCAAAACCGGCTCGATTCTTTTTGAAACATTGCAAAATCGGGGTCAGACCTCGATTTTAAAACATTTTTAAATTGAGGTCTGACCCCGATTCAAAAACATTTTATGTGAGGTCTGAGCCCGGTTTTTCAGGATTTCGGGGTGGCTAGCAGAGCTTTCAAACTGGCCAGGCGGTCTTTCGGCGACAGCGTTTCCGCTTCCGTCGGGGCGGCGTCGCCGACGTCGAGCGCCATTTCCTTGATGAAGCGCGAGACGTCGCAATGGACTTGCTCGCCGGCCCGCTTGCGCTTCTTGCACCAGGTGATCTGCAAGGTGCGCTGGGCCCGCGTGATGCCCACGTACATCAGGCGCCGCTCTTCCTGGATCCGCGCCGCGACGATCTCCACCGGCGCATCCGGGTCACCCTTGTGCGGCAAAATGCCTTCTTCGACACCGACCAGGAAGACGTGCGGAAACTCCAGTCCTTTCGACGCGTGCAAGGTCGACATGCGCACCGCATCCTGCTCTTCGTCCTGGCCTTCGAGCATGCTCATCAGGGCAACCATCTGGGTCAGCTCCAGCAAATTCTTTTCTTCGCCCGACTTGTCCTTGCCGCCGTTGCCGCGCTCCTTGAGCCAGTTGACGAATTCAAGCACGTTCTGCCACTTGCTCTGCGCGGCGCGGTCTTCGAAGGTATCGTACAGATAGCTTTCGTAGGCGATCTCTTTCATCATGTCGTCCAGCACGGCGGCCGCGTTCTCGCCGCTGCCGGACGGGCCGGGGCGGCTGGCGCGCGCTTCCAGCCCGTTGATGAAGTTGCAGAAGCCGCGCAGAGGCAGCAGCTGGCGGTCGGCCAGCAAGCCTTCGATGCCGCCCTTGAACGAGGCTTCGAACAGCGAGCAGTTCCACTGTTTCGAAAACGCGCCCAGCACTTCCAGCGTCGCCATGCCGACCCCGCGCTTGGGCGTGGTCACCGCGCGGATGAAGGCCGGGTCGTCGCCGTCGTTGGCGATCAGGCGCAAATAGCTGATGATGTCCTTGATCTCGGCCTTGTCGAAGAAGCTTTGACCGCCCGAAATCGTGTACGGGATGCGCTCCTTGCGCAGGCATTGTTCGATGATGCGCGCCTGGTGGTTGCCGCGGTACAGGATCGCGTAGTCGGACCACTTGTTCTTGCGCTGGAAACGGTCGGCCGAAATCATGATCGCCACCTGCTCGGCTTCCTGGTCGTCGGTCTGCATGCCCAGCACGCGGATCGGCTCGCCCTGGCCGTGTTCGGACCACAGCTTTTTCTCGAACAGCTTGGGGTTGTTGCCGATCACCGCATTGGCAGCCTGCAGGATGCGCGTGGTCGAGCGGTAGTTCTGTTCGAGCTTGATGACGCGCAGGTCGGGAAAATCCACGCCCAGCGTCTTCAGGTTTTCGACCGATGCGCCGCGCCATGCGTAGATGGCCTGGTCGTCGTCGCCCACGGCGGTAAACATCGGCTTCTTGCCGATCCCGGTGACCAGCAGCTTGACCAGCTCGTACTGGCAGGTATTGGTGTCCTGGTACTCGTCCATCAGCAGGTAGCGCAGGCGGCGCTGCCACTTGTCGCGGATCGGGTCGTTGTTGCGGAACAGTTCGACCGGCAGGCGGATCAGGTCATCGAAGTCGACCGCCTGGTAAGCCGCCAGCGTCGCCACGTAGCTGCGGAACACGCGCGCGGCCTGGGCTTCGTCTTCATCCTTGGCCTGCCTGATCGCGTCTTCCGGATCGATCAGGCCGTTTTTCCACAGCGAGATGGAATTCTGGATGCTGCGGATCAGCTGCTTGTCGGTGGTGAGCGCCAGATCCTGGACCAGGCCGTAGCAATCGTCGCTGTCCATGATCGAAAAGCGGTCCTTCAGGCCGACGCCGTTCGCTTCCTGGCGCAGGATCTTCACGCCCAGCGAGTGGAAGGTCGACACCGTCAGCTGCTTGGCCTGGCGCGGCTGCTTGAGCAGCTTGGCGATCCGTTCCTGCATCTCGAGCGCGGCCTTGTTGGTGAAGGTCAGCGCGGCGATGGTGCGCGGATCGTAGCCGCGGTCCTCGATCAGGTGCGCGATTTTCTGGGTGATCACGCGCGTTTTGCCCGAACCGGCGCCGGCCAGCACCAGGCAAGGGCCGTCGAGATACATGACAGCTTCGCTCTGGGGAACGTTCAGGCCAAACTTGGGGGAGGAAGACATCGGGGAGGCTACTTTCTGGAAACAACCAGGCATTGTAGCCTACCGACGTGCCGCGAAAGGCATTGCAAAACCGATGATGCAAACAAGCGAAACCGACGTCATCCTCGCGAACCCGGGGATCCATACTCTTTTTGCTCAGTACGGATCCCCGCTTTCGCGCACTGCTGTCCGGAATAAAGTTCTTGACCTGCACTTAGAATAGACCTCCTTGCATTTGGGCGGCAAATTGGGCGTCTCGTCGTCGCCTTCGAAAGGGAGATTCTTCTGCTTCGAAGTGCTGGAACAT
>JANYGW010000104.1 GCA_025359245.1 Massilia sp. | reverse complement strand
GGCAGTCTGAAGTCGTAGGAAACCTAAGACTCCCCCAATAGGAGCGTTTGTTCAAGTTCCTTGCCGGGGTCACCCCATCGCCCATCGCGCTACGTGATCAAAACGGCGCCGATACCCATCAGCTTGAGTGACCATACTCATCATGGAGCACATCAATTCTGAAGCCATGGTCCATGGCACCATTCACTGGTCGGATCAGAACAATGTGTATGCCAATTACGGCGGCCCATCGGGCAATCTGGACTTCTCGCAGTACCACGTGTATGCCGTGGAGTGGGATGCCTCGGCGATACGTTGGTATGTGGACGGTAACAAGTTCCACGAAGTGAATATCGCCGGCGGCATCAACGGCACTTCCGAGTTCCAGGCCCCGTTCTTCCTTCTGTTCAACCTGGCAGTCGGCGGCAACTGGCCTGGCAGCCCGGATGCTTCCACCGCATTTCCGAACCAGATGCAGGTTGACTACGTTCGCGTGTACCGCAAGTAAATAAGAGCAGCAGAGGAAGCACTTTCTCTGCTGCGGCACTTTGCCGGCGCGCTTGCTGCCTCAGTCAGCGGCGCCACTGATCGCAGTTGGCGCTTCGGGTACGGCGCGGGCCGGCGTGCAAGCTGCGACGAGCAGGGCTCAAGAAAGCTGCTGCAACGATGCGTAGAAATTGCTTATCGATCTTTTGGAACAATGGGGAAGCTGGCCATCGCAGACGGCCAGAATTGCTAGTGTACGCTCGCGCCGTTACTGCGCTTGCTTGCGGCGGCGTGCCACGCCGAGGCCGGCAAGCGCCAGGCCAAGCAAGGCCAGCGACGTCGGTTCCGGCACATTCCCGGACGGCAGCTCGGTCAGGTTGGCATTGTAGTAAAAGGTTCCGTTCATCAACGGGCCCCTATCGCAGGACTGGCTAAACGACGCGCTGAATGTACTCAGGGCAGCGGCGTTGAAACTCATCTGGTCGACGGTGAAGCTTCCGCTCAGCTGATTGCATCCCCGGTGGTCATAGTTGACGTCCAGGCCGGCATGGCCCGGCGAAGCGAACCCGGCCCGCTCCGCATTCATATACGTGACCCCGGTCATCATCGGAACGCCCAAGGCGCGCGTCGAAAAATCCAGTATGGCGAACTTGTCGTCTTGAACCGCACCTGGCTGCAGCAAGAATATGAATGAGAGGTCATTGGTCGCCGGATTGGCGGCGGAACCAATATTGCTGAAGTTGGCAAAGTTAAAGATGAGCAGCGGATCGTTGGAGGTATAGACGTTGTCGATCGTCTTTCCGCCGCTGATATAGTCACCAGGGGTAGCGGTCAGGATGAGGTGGGCAACAGAGGCGTGGCTGGGCGCTGCGAGCACGATGGATGCAAGTACGAAGGCCTGACGTAAGCTGAAATTCATTCTTTTCCTAGTGAAATAATGGTATTTTAATCAAGCAAAAACCGTACCATAAATTACAAAAAATAGGATATTGATTGCAAACAACGGGTTGTGATTTTTGACATGCCGCGGAATCGCTTTGCGTTGCGCATGATGTAAGAAATATCGACACCCCACAACAAGCTGGTTAGTCGAGCACGTCCGACGCGTTGCAATTGCCAGCATATAATTAAATCGGCGGATATTCCCGCTGCAAGGAGAATGACATGCGAACGATAGCGCTGCTGTGCCTGGGTGTTCTGATGATGGCTGGACCTGCCATTGCAGCCCCTGCCCCTGCCGAGTCCGCCGGACATATCACCGGCGTCGGCGGCGTGTTTTTCAAGGCCAAGGATCCCAAGGCACTGGCGGCGTGGTACCGCGACGTGCTGGGCCTGCCGCTCGAAGCGTGGGGCGGCGCCAAGCTGCGCTACGACGCGCCACAGCATCCTCCGGCGCTGATCTGGAGTACCTTCCCCGCCGCGACGCGCTATTTCGCACCGTCGACAGCCGACTTCATGATCAACTATGCAGTCGACGACATGGACGCCTTCCTCGCGCGGCTGAGCGCGAAAAGCGTCGCCATCCTGAAGCGAACCGACGACGACCCGAACGGCCGCTTCGCGTGGATTCTCGATCCGGAGGGCAACAAGATCGAGCTGTGGGAGCCGAAGCGCAGCGCGCCGCCCTGATCGGAATTGCCGCAAAGATTGGTTGACTTAAAGTAAATACGATATGCTGCCCCTTTCCTCCCGCGAGACTGCTGCATGAAGAAAACGCTGTACCAGGTGCTCGGTGTTGAGCCGGACGCCACCGCCGCCCAGATTGCCGACGCGTATGCGCGCTGCCAGGCCGCGCTGGAGGCGGGTGTTTACGATCGCAACGCGCAGATCATCGCCAAGGAATCCTTCAACGTGCTGTCGAACCCGGTCGCGCGCGCCAGATACGATGTGTCGTTCGCGCCGGCGCCGGCGCCTGCCGCGCTGCCGGAAGCGCCGCCACCGGCACCGTCCCGTGCGCCGCTGGACTGGCGCCACGGACTCGCCATTGCGCTGGTCGCGGGCGTGCTCTCGGGCTGGTGGTTCAGCCGCCCGAAAGCGCCGCCGGCCGCACCGGTCGTGGTGGCCGCCGCCGCGCAGCCTGGCGTGCTGCAAGAGCCGCCCATCCGCGCCGTCCCGGCCGCCAGCGCCGCCGCAGTGGCCGAGCTGGCGCCGGCCGCGGTCGGGGTCGCCGACCTGAGCAGCGAAGACCTGTTCGCCAAACTCTCGCCCGGCATCGTGCGGATCAACATCGGCACCGCCAGCGGCCGCCAGACCGGCATCGGCAGCGGCGTCGTGATCGGGGCCGGCACCGTCATCACCAATTGCCACGTGGCGGAAGCGGGCGCCGTGCTGCAGGTCAAGTCGGGCGACGCCAGCTACCTCGCGCGGCTGGTGGTGGCCGACCAGGCGCACGATCTGTGCAAGCTCGACGTGCCTTCGCTGAAAGCCGAGCCGGTCACCATCGGCAAGTCGAATGCGCTGCGCACCGGCCAGAAAGTGGTCGCCCTCGGCGCGCCCAAGGGGCTGGACCTGACCATCAGCGAAGGCATCGTGTCCTCGCTGCGCAAGGTCGACGACGGCACGCTGATCCAGACCACGGCGCCGGTGTCGCCCGGTTCCAGCGGCGGCGGGCTGTTCGACATGCACGGCAACCTGGTCGGCATCGTGACGTTCCAGGTGACCAGCGGCCAGAACCTCAATTTTGCGGCGCCGTCGGAGTGGATCGAGAACATGCATGCCACCCAGGGCAACGGCATCATCGCCAAGCTGGACGGGCCGCGAACCGAACAGCGCGACGACGAGCGCGATACCGAATCGGCCCTGACGGGCGACTTGCCGGGGCGCTGGGGCTGCCGCGACACGACCCGCGGCACCGTGTTCCAGATCGACTTCGAGCCGAACGGCCATATGGAATTACGCAGGGACGGCGCCACCCAGCAAGGCCGCTGGCGCCTGGTCGGCCAGCGCATCGAGATCGAGCCTTTCAACGAGAAAATGTTCCAGGTCGAATACCTGAGCCAGGATAAGCTCATTCTCTACTTCGGCAATGCGGTGCGCTCCGTCTGCGCGCACCGTTAGGCGACGCCGCGCCACGCCTTTCCTACACCTGTCCCGACGCCCCGCCTGGCCGCAGCCACGCGGGGCGTTCTTGCGTTGGCGGCCACGGCGGGCGCCTCACTAAAAACAACAAGTAAAAAAGATGCTATTAAATAGCTTTTAAATTGCTATTCAATAGCATATATTTCATCCATTGAAGAGAAAATACCGACCGATGCCGCTGATGTTGCTGCATGCAGTTCCTCAACTTCCCTGGAGAAGCAAATGAAATCCTTCACTCATGCAGCGCATGCGCTCGCGCTCGGCATGTTGATGCTGGCTGGCTGTGCCAAGCCGGCGCGTTACGCCACCCCGGCGCCGGTCGTGGTGTCGCTCGTATCCGAATCGATCAGGCCTCCTCCTTTTATCGCGCCGCCCGAGTATGCCCCCCAAATGCAGAGCATGGTCGTCACCTCCGGCAGCTATCGCAACGAAGCTCCGCTGCAGGGGCTGACCAATACGGACAAATTCCCGAACACGCAGGCCAACGCGGTCATGCTGGTCGCCGAGCACCCGGTGTCGACCTTCAGCGTCGATGTCGATACCGCGTCCTACGCCTTCGTCCGGCGCCTGTTGACGGCCGGCCAGCTGCCGCCCGCCGAGGCGGTCCGGATCGAAGAGATGGTCAATTATTTCCCCTACAAGTACGCGACCCCGACCAGCCGTTCCGAGCCGTTCGGGGTAGCGACCGAGGTCATGCCGAGTCCGTGGAATGCGGACACGCAGCTGGTCCACATCGCCGTGCGCGGCTATGACTTGCCATCGGCGGGGCGGCCGCGCGCCAACGTCGTGCTGCTGATCGACGTGTCCGGCTCGATGGCGCCGGACGACCGCCTGCCCCTGCTCAAGCAGGCTTTCCGCCTGTTCGCGGCGCAATTGCGCGATGACGACCGGGTCGCTATCGTCAGCTATGCCGACGGCACCAAGGTCGTGCTCGAACCGACCACCGGCAAGGACAAACAGAAGATCATCGCGGCCATCGATGGGCTGGGCGCGGGCGGCGGCACGGCCGGCGGCGAGGGCCTGGAGCGCGCCTATGCGATGGCCGAACGCAATTTCGACCGGACGGCCATCAACCGCGTGATCCTGGCGACCGACGGCGATTTCAATATCGGTATCAGCGACCCCAAGCAGCTGGAAAAATTTGTCGTGAAAAAGCGCAAATCCGGCGTGTACCTGTCGATTTTCGGCGTCGGCGAAGGCAACCTGAATGACGCCCTGATCCAGCGCCTGAGCCAGGCCGGCAACGGCAACGCCGCGTACATCGACTCGCTGCTCGAGGCGCGCAAGGCGATGAGCGAGGAGCTGGGCTCGACCCTGTTCCCGATCGCCAACGACGTCAAAGTGCAGGTGGAATTCAACCCTGCGCTGGTCGCCGCGTATCGCCTGATCGGCTACGAAACGCGGATGCTGCAGCGCCAGGACTTCAAGGACGACAAGGTCGACGCCGGCGACATGGGCGCCGGCCATTCCGTCACCGCCATTTACGAAATTACGCCCGTGGCCGCCGCCGCCAAGCTGGTCGATCCTTTGCGCTACGAGAACGCACAAGCGGCGCCGGCGCCGGCCGCGCAGGCGCAGAGCGATGAATTGTGTTTCATTAAATTGCGCTACAAGCTGCCTGGCGAATCGAGCAGCCGCCTGACCGAGCATGTCGTGCACGCCGACGCGGCCCGCCCGTCGCTGGCCGAGGTGCCGGACGAACAGCGCTTCGCGGTGGCGGTAGCCGCATTCGCGCAGCGCTTGCGCGGCGAAAAGGAGGTCAGCGATTTCAGCTACGCGGACATCGCCGCGCTGGCCGGATCGGCGCGCGGCGCGGACCGGCAAGGCTATCGCGCCGAATTCGTCAAGCTGGTGCGCAAGGCGGATCGCTTGAGCCAGAAAGACGCTGTCGGGCAGCGCTAGCCGTTCGGCGCGCGGCCTGCCGCCTTTTGCAGCCGTTCGATGGTCTTGTCCGCCTGCATGGCGTGCAGCGCCGCCAGCAGCGCGGGCACCATCGCCGCGTGCTTCTTGTGCACGTAGTGAAACACGGGGAACGAGGCCAGCGCAGGCGCGAGTATGCGCACATCGTCGATCTTGAGCGACTCGAGCGCGGCCAGCCCCGAGGCCCGGTTGCCGACCACGACATCGGTGCGCCCCATGATCAGCTTCTGCATCGCCTGTTCCATGGTCGGGACCGCTTCTGTCTTCATGCCCGCGGTATTTTCGCGGACGATCTTGATGCCGCGGACATAGCCGATCGTGAACGGGCGCAGGCTGTCCCAGCCGTTGACGATGAAGTTGGTGCCGCGCGTGAAGATGACGATTTCATAGGTCAGCAAGGGCACCGGCAGGATGATCAGGTTCGGATACTCGCGTTCCATGCCGAGCTTGCGGTACAGCTCGCCGTCCATGCGGCCTTCGTTGGCCATGACCAGCGTGCGTTCGCCAGGCAACCGGTGCAGCACCAGCGCGCGGCCGATGCGCCGGTACGCCTCCATCATTACCTGTTCGGCCACGCTGGTGGTGGGGTCGCTGCCGACCAGCGTCGAAATATGCATTTCCGTCGCTTCGACAGGGGCCGCGTCGGTCCGCGCGCACAGTGCGAGCGCGAGGGTAAAAAAGGTGCGGCGGTTCATGGGGTTCCCCGGTCGGGTTGGGACAGCTTCTTTCATCTTAGCCATTTCATTGCCGCGGTCAAGCCCCGCAGTCGATGCGCTTCACCCCCACAACGGCCGGCATCCGGAAAACCGGCGCATGGGTGTGTGGCAAAATGCCGTTTCGATCAACGACGGACTCAATATGAACCTGACAGCACGGATCGCGATACTCATCATCGCAGGCTCGGCCAGCCCTGCGGCGCTGGCGCAAGCGGCGCTCGATTGCACCCTCATGGCCGACGCCGCTAGCGGCAAGCAGCTGCTGCGCACGGGGCGCTGCGACGAGCGCGTCACGTCCGGCTCCACCTTCAAGATTGCCATCAGCCTGATGGGCTATGACAGCGGCATCCTGCGCGACGAACACACGCCGACGCTGCCTTTCAAGCCCGGCTATATCGACTGGATCCCGGCCTGGCGCAGCGCCACCGACCCGGCCTACTGGATGAAAAATTCGGTCATCTGGTACTCGCAGCAGACCACCACCAAGCTGGGCGCGGCGCGCTTCCAGCGCTACGTGAACAGCTTCGACTACGGCAACCGGGACCTGTCGGGCACGCCGGGCAAGCACGATGGCCTGACGCTTTCATGGATCAGTTCGTCGCTGAAGATATCGCCGGCCGAGCAGGTCGCTTTCCTGACCAAAATGGTCAACCGCAAGCTGGTGCTGTCGGCCAGGGCGTACGACATGACCGCCCGCATCCTCAAGCAGGAGACTCTGAAAAACGGCTGGGAACTGTACGGCAAGACCGGCACCGGCAGCCCCGTCATGCCCGACGGCGCGGACGTGGACGGGCACGACTACGGCTGGTTTGTCGGCTGGGCCACCAAGGGGCGGCGCACCATCGTATTTGCCCGCCTGGTGCAGGATCAGCAAGAACAGCCCGTACGCGCGGGGCTGCGTGTCAGGGACGCGTTCCTGCGGGAGCTGCCGGCGCAGCTGGACGCGCTGTAGGCGCTGCGCGCTTGTCCATGAAAAACGACCACGCTTCTTCGGCAAATTCGACGTCGCCATTTTCCTCGCCCAGCAACATCACCACCAGGCGCGACAGGCGCCGGGCTATGCTCGGCTGGGTGTGTCCGCCCTTGTCTATCTTCAGCAGCACCACCTGCGGCGGCGCCGCGCCGTCGGCCCAGGCATAGCGGATCGCCGAGGTCGGGTCCGATGGGTTGCGGTGCGCCAGCGGGGTCACCAGCGGCTGCTCCGCCAGCCCGTCCAGCTGGCGCCACAGGCGCACCGATTCCTCGACGCTCAGTCCGCTGCCGCGTCCGGTGAGCAGCCAGTGGCCGACTTCGCCGCCGCCATACGGGGCGATCTTGTCATCGGTGCCGTGCGTGACCAGCACCGGCAACCGGCGCTGCGGCGCTTGGCAGCGGCTGGCGGCCGGCATCAGCGCGCTCAGCACGGCGATGCCGGCCAGCGGGCGCTGCAGTTCAATGGCCGCGCGATAGGTCATGGCGCCGCCATTCGATATCCCGGTGATAAACACGCGCTGCGGATCGACACCGTAGGCGGCGACCGCCTTGTCGATCAGCGCCCCGAGCAGGGCCACGTCGTCGGTGCCCGGATTGCTGGCCGCGTCGGCGCGGCAATCGTTCCAGCCCTGCTTGCCGTCGCTGCCCTTCCAGCCATCCGGAGCGATCACCACGATGTCCTCGCGCTCGGCGATGTCGAGCCAGGCGGCGGCCGGATCGTTGAACTTGCCTTCGCCGAAAGTGATCGCGGCGCTGCCGGTGTGACCGTGCAGCACGATCACCAGGGGACGGGGCCCCGGCTTCGGCGCGGCCGCCTGGGCGACCAGGTAGGGGCGCGCCCCTTCCGGGCGCAGGATGACGCCGGGCGTGATGACGGCGGCCTGGGCCGCGCAGGCGAGGGGCAGGGTCAACAGGGCGGCAAGGCGGCGCAAAGACATGATCGGCAATTCTAGTTGTCCAAGTTGTAATGTAGCACGGGAAAATGCCACAATAAGCCTGCGCCGCCATTCGCGCCGCCGGCAAAGCGTTTCGCGCCGCGCTGCGCCATTTGGGCGCAAAGCGCTGTCCCCGCGCGGGCAAGGCACGCAGTATGAGGTCTTTCCCATTGATGAATGAGACACCATGAACTCTCTCCAACAATTCCTGCTGTTCGTCGCCGCGCCCGGGGTCCTGGTCCTGGCGCTGATCGAGGCCATCGTGCTGTCGCGCCGCCAGCGCTATGACTGGCGCGCCTTCGGCGTGTCGGCCCTCGACCTGGTGCTGCGCATCGGTATCAATATCGTGTTGCCACTGTCGATCGTGTCGGCCCTGGTGCGCTGGGCCTTTGTGCATCGCGTGGCCACCATCGACGTCAACACCGCGCTGGCCGTGCTGCTGCTGTTCCTCGGCCAGGAATTTTGCTATTACTGGTACCACCGCGCAGCCCACCGCGTGCGCTGGTTCTGGGGTAACCATGCGGTGCACCACTCGCCCAATGAACTGAACCTGTCGGCGGCGTTTCGCATCGGCCTGTTCGGCAAGCTGACCGGGAACTCGCTGTTCTTCATTCCGCTGATCTGGATCGGTTTCGCCCCGGGCACCGTGTTTTCGGTCCTGACCCTGAACCTGCTGTACCAGTTCTGGATCCACGCGACCTGGATTCCGAAGCTGGGCTGGCTCGAAGGCATCTTCAACACGCCGTCCGCGCACCGGGTCCACCATGCGGCCAACGTCGACTACCTGGACGCCAATTTCGGCGGCGTGCTGATCGTCTTCGACCGCCTGTTCGGCACCTACGTCCAGGAACGCGACGACCTTCCGTGCCGCTATGGCCTGGTGCATCCGGTCACCAGCCACAACCCGCTGCGCATCCAGTTCGTCGAGTGGGCCAGCCTGGCGCGCGACCTGGCAGGCGCACGCAGCGTGCGCGCCTTCTTCGGCTTCCTGCTGATGCCGCCCGGCTGGGCGCCGCACGGCAGCGGCAGCACCACGGCCGAACTGCGCGCGCGCCAGGCCCCGGCGCCCGCCGCGCCGCCCGCTTCCGACTATGCCTGAGCCACTGCCCGCCTCCCCGCCCGCCAAACGGCTGGCGTGGTACTGGCGCGAACTGCGGATCGGCATTCCCGTGCCCATTCTGAGCGCGTGGTTTTTCAGCGCTTTGTTCGGCGATCCATTTCTCACAACGCTGGTCTACGCGCTGTGTATCGGAATCCTGATCCAGGCGCTGATCGAGGGCGGCCGCCATGGCCTGTGCTACTGCTTGCGCCGGCAGCGCCCCGACGATCCCGGCGCGCTGAATAACTGGCCTGGCTGGCACTGGATGGCGCCGCTGGTGGTGGTGGCGTCGCTGAGCGCCTACTTTCCCGGCTACGCCCTGGGCGACCTGCTGCTGGGCGTGCACCGGCCCCCTGGCAGCCTGTTCTACCATCCGCGCGCGCTCAAGCTGATCCTCGCGCTGGTGCTGCTGATCTCCGTCTCCTTCGTGTATTTCCTGTATCTGCGCGGGCGCGTTGTCTTGCTCGATGCGCGCACCCAGGCGGCCAACCGCAGCGCCGCCGAAAACCAGCTCAAGCTGCTCGAATCGCAGCTCGAACCGCACATGCTGTTCAACACCCTGGCCAACCTGCGCGTGCTGATCGGTGTCGATCCGCCGCAGGCCCAGGCCATGCTGGACCACTTGAGCGCCTTCCTGCGCGCCATGCTCGAAGCCTCGCGCACCGGCTCGCACTCGCTGGAAGCGGAGTTCGCGCGCATCGCCGACTATCTCGAGCTGATGCAGATCCGCATGGGGCCGCGCCTGCAAAGCCGGCTTGACTTGCCAGCCGCCCTGGCGGGCCTGCCGGTGCCGCCCCTGCTGCTGCAGCCGCTGGTCGAAAACGCCATCAAGCACGGCCTCGAGGGGCAAGTGGACGGTGGCCGGATCGACGTCGTCGCGCGGCGCGAGGGCGCCACGCTGGTGCTGTACGTGCGCGACACCGGCGCCGGCCTGGGCGCAGTGGCGGGCAACGGCACCCGCTTCGGCCTGCAGCATGTGCGCGAACGGCTGGCCGCCCTGTACGGCAACGCCGCCACGTTCGCGCTGGACGCGGGGGCCGATACCGACGGCGGCGCCCAGGCAACCGTGCGCCTTCCCATCCCACCCGAAATCCGACCATGAACCCGACCGCCCTGATTGCCGAAGACGAACCGATGCTGGCCGCGAACCTGCAGGCGGAGCTGGCCCTGGCCTGGCCCGCGCTGCGTGTCGTCGCCAATGTGCGCCATGGCGCCGCCGCGCTGGAACAGGCGCTGGCGCTGCAACCGGACATGCTGTTCCTCGATATCCGCATGCCCGGCATGACCGGGCTGGAGGTGGCCGCGGCGCTGGCCGAGGACTGGCCGGAGCACGGCAAGCCGTTCCCGCTGCTGGTGTTCGTGACCGCCTACGACCAGTACGCGGTGCAGGCATTCGAGCGTGCGGCCATCGATTATGTGCTGAAGCCGGTGCTGCCCGGGCGCCTCGCGCAAACCTGCGCGCGCCTGCAGGCGGCGCTGGGCGCGCGCGCGCCGGAATTGACGACGGTGGTGGGACAGTTGCGCGCCCTGCTGGGCGACGCCGGTTTGGCCGCGCCCGCCGTTGCGCCGGCCGGGCTGCTGCGCGTGCTGCAAGTGAGCGCCGGCAATGCGATCACGATGGTGCCGATCGACGAGGTGATCTATTTCGATGCCGCGGACAAGTACATGCGCGTGGTCACTGCCACGCGCGAGCACCTGATCCGCACCTCGCTGCGCGAACTGCAGGCCCAACTCGACCCGCAGCGCTTCTGGCAAATCCATCGCGGCACGATCGTGCGCTGCGACGCCATCGCCAGCGCGCAGCGCGACGAGGCGGGCAAGCTGACCGTGCACCTGCGCGGCCACCCGGACCGGCTGGCCGTGAGCCGGATTTACGCCCAGCTGTTCAAGGGCATGTAAAGCCGGCCTCCCGCTTAGCGCGGGGTACCGCCCGGCAAAGCCAGTACTTCGCTTGAACCGGCCGTGTTTTTCTTCTCGATCGCCACGTCGTTCGCATGCGATGCACGGCCGCCGCACAGCGCCGGTCCCTGCTCCTTGGTCGGCGCCGACAGGTAGCAGTCGAAGCCGGAGAAGTCCGGATGGCCGCCCCAGATCACCATTCCGTTGCCGATCGATCCATCGAGGATGCTGGCGGCCACCGTCTTGCTGGTGGCGTCGAGCACATAGTCCGATGGCAGCGAGGAGCGCGATCCGTTGATGCTGCCGATCGCCAGCCCGCCCACGGTGATGAAGCTTGCGCCAGCCACCGTCGGGCTGTTGTACAGGGCGCTGGTGTTGGTCAGCGTCGCACCGGTATCGCCGGCCACCAGGCCCGTGAAGCTGTAGGTCGGCGTGAACCCGGCCGGGGCGGAGGTGTTCGCGTCATAGAATTTGCGCACGTTCGTATTGGTCAGTGCGGAGCTCAGCAAAGCCGGCGTGATCGTGGCCGCGGCGCTCTTGCTGGAAGCGTCGAGTCCATAGTCGGTCGCCAGCGAGCCATTGCTGCCGGTGACGGTGCCGACCGCCAGCCCTGCGACGGTCACCTTGGTGGCTGCGGCCACGTGGGCACTGTCATACAGCGCGCTGGTGTTGGTCAATGTCGCCGCCGTATCGCCGGCCAGGAAGCCGGTCAGCGAGTAGGTCGGCGCAAAGCCGGTCGGCGCGGCGGTGGTGCCGTCGTAGGTCTTGGTCACGCCCGCATTGGTCAGCGTCGAGGTCAGCGTCCTGGTGCTGATGGTCGCCGCCACCGACTTGCTGGTGGCCGAGAGCGCATAGTCGCTCACCACCGACGCATTGCTGCCGGTGATGCCCGTGATGGCCAGCCCGTTGACCGTCACCTTGGTGGCGCTGGCCACGTGCGCGCTGTCGTACACCGAACCGGTGTTGCTCAGCGTTGCGGACGTGTCGCCGGCGGCCAGGTTGGCGAAGCTGTAGGTCGGCGCAAAGCCGGCCGGCGCCGCGGTGGTCGCGTCGTAGACTTTGGTGACGCCGACGTTCGAGACGGTCGGCGTGATCGACCTGGCGGTGACTGCCGCCGCGACAACCTTGCTGGTCGCGTCGAGCGCATAGTCGCTCGCTACCGACGCGTTGCTGCCGGTGACGCTGCCGATCGCCAGCCCGCCGACAGTTAGCTGGGTCGCGCCGACCACGTGCGCATTGTTGTACAGCGCGCTGGTGTTGGTCAGGCTTGCCGTCGTGTCGCCGCCGACCAGGCCGACAAAACTGTAGGTCGGCGTGAAGCCGGCCGGTGCCGCCAGCGTGCCGTCGTAGGTCTTGGTCACGCCGGCATTGGTCAGCGTGGATGTCAGCAAGGCGGCGGTGATCGAAGCCGCGACGTTCTTGCTGCTGGCGTCGAGCGCATAGTCGCTGGTCAGCGATGCATTGCTGCCGGTGACGCTGCCGATCGCTAGGCCGTTGACCGTGACTTGGGTCGCGCCGACCACGTGCGCGCTGTTGTAGGCCGCGCCGGTATTGGTCAGGGTCGCCGCCGTGTCGCCCGCCACGAAGCCGGTGATGTTGAAGGTCGGCGTGAAGCCGGCCGGCGCCGCTGTCGTGCCATTGTAGGTCTTGGTCACGCCGGCGTTGGTCAGGGTCGAGGTCAGCGTTGCAGGCGTGATGGTCGCCGCGACCGTCTTGCTTGCCGCGCTGAGCGCATAGTCGCTGGCGACCGACGCATTGCTGCCGGTGACGCCGGCGATGGCCAGCCCGCTGACCGTGATCTGGTTGGCGGCCAGCACGTGCGCGCTGTTATACGCGGAACCGGTGTTGGTCAGGGTTGCCGTCGTGTCGCCGCTGGCCAGGCCGGTGAAGGTGTAGGTCGGCGTGAAGCCGGCCGGCGCCGCGGTGGTCGCGTCGTAGACCTTGGTCACGCCGGTGTTCGATACGGTCGGCGTCAGCAAGGCTGCGGTGATGCTGGCCGCGACGTTCTTGCTGGTCGCGTCGAGCACGTAGTCGCTGCTCAGCGAGGCGTTGCTGCCGGTGACGCTGCCGATCGCCAGGCCGCTGACGGTGACCTGGGTCGCGCCGACCACGTGGGCATTGTTGTACGCCGATCCGGTGTTGGTCAGCGCTGCCGCGGTGTCGCCGGCCACGAAGCCGGTCACGCTGTAGGTCGGCGTGAAGCCGGCCGGTGCCGCCGTCGTGCCGTCGTAGGACTTGGTGACGCCGGCATTGGTCAGGGTCGAGGTCAGCATCGCCGGGGTGATCGTCGCTGCCACGTTCTTGCTGGCGGCGTCGAGCGCGTAGTCGCTGGTGAGCGAGGCATTGCTGCCGGTGATCGCGCTCAGGGCCAGGCCGCCGACGGTGACCTGGTTGGCCGCGAGCACGTGCGCAGAGTTGTACGCCGAACCAGTGTTGGTGATTGTCGCTGCCGTGTCGCCGGCGGCGAAACCAGTCACGCTGTAAGTCGGCGTGAAACCGGCCGGCGCTGCGGTCGTGCCGTCGTAAACCTTGGTCACGCCGACATTGGTCAGCGTCGAGGTCAGCGTGGCAGGCGTGATGACCGCCGCGACGGTCTTGCTTGCAGCGCTGAGTGCGTAGTCGCTGGCGACCGACGCGTTGCTGCCCGTGACGCCGGCGATGGCCAGTCCGCTGACCGTGATCTGGTTGGCGGCCAGTACATGCGCGCTGTTGTAGACAGAACCGGTGTTGGTCAGCGTTGCCGTGGTGTCGCCGCTGGCCAGGCCGGTGAAGGTGTAGATTGGCGTGAAGCCGGCCGGCGCCGCGGTGGTCGCGTCGTAGACCTTGGTCACGCCGGTGTTCGATACGGTCGGCGTCAGCAATGCCGCGGTGATGCTGGCCGCGACATTCTTGCTGGTGGCGTCGAGCACGTAATCGCTGGCGACCGAGGCGTTGCTGCCGGTGACGCTGCCGATGGCCAGGCCGCTGACGGTGACCTGGGTGGCGCCGACCACGTGCGCGTTGTTGTACAGCGCGCCGGTATTGGTCAACGCGGCCGCCGTGTCGCCGGCCACGAAGCCGGTCACGTTGTAGGTCGGCGTGAAGCCGGCCGGCGCCGCGGTGGTGCCGTCATAGGATTTGGTGACGCCGGCGTTGGTCAGGGTCGAAGTCAGCATC
>JANYGW010000101.1 GCA_025359245.1 Massilia sp. | reverse complement strand
CATGCTGAGCCCGCTCTGTATGGGCCCCCGCGTGCGCGAGGACGACGTTGGTTTATGCCTGGGGGATCGCTGAATCTCCGATTTCGGCCAAGGTCACTTCAAACGACACCACGCGATTGCGGCCGCCCTCTTTGGCCTGATACAGCGCCGCATCCGAGTGCGCCAGCAGCTCCTGCGCCACGCCCTCGATCGCATGATCGCGGTCGAAATCGTCAAGCACTGCGACGCCGATGGACACCGTCACCGGCAGCATGCCGCCGCTGCTCAGCGCGAACGGCGTGCCGGCGATGCTGGCGCGGATGCGCTCGGCGACCATGTTCGCATTATCCAGCTCGGCATCAATCAGCAGCACCACGAATTCTTCACCGCCGAAACGGCCCAGCGCGTCCGACAGGCGCAGCTCGGCCTTGATGCGGGCAGCCACCTCGCGCAGCACCTCGTCGCCGCCCTGGTGGCCGACACTGTCGTTGACGCGCTTGAAATGGTCGATATCGATATACATTACCGAGATCCGGTAGGCCTGCCGGCGTGCGCGCGCGATTTCTTCGCGCAGGCGGCGGTCGATGTAGCGCCGGTTGTAGACGCCGGTCAGTGAATCGGTCAGCCCGATATACTTGAGCATCTCGTTACTGATCACGTTTTCGAGGCAGATCGCGATGATCGATGCCATGTGCTCGACGAAATCGGTGCCCATCGCCGGCGTGAAGCGGCTCGGGTCGAGGCTGCCCAGATTCAGGCTGCCGATCAGGCGCTTGTTGCGCAGCAGCGGCACCAGAGCAATGCTTTGCAGGCCCGCTGGCGGGTGCGGGAACATCGCCTGATGGCTGGAGGGGATGTAGGGGCCGAGCATCGGCTTGGGCGGGCCGGTGAATTGTTCGCTGCTCGATGGCACGAAGCCGAGCGCTCTGGTCGATTCGACAAATACCAGGTGCGGAAAATCGGCGAAATCGACACCGAGCTTGTTCATGACGAGGCGGATGTCCTCGCCCTCGTCGATCAGGCTGAGGGTGACGATATCGAGTTCGGAGATAACCGGCAGGCTGCGGAAGATGGTGCTGACCAGGCTGGGGAAACTGTCGGCGCCGACGATTTCGAGGTCGAATGCCTGGTGCCGGCACATGATGTCGTGATTACGTTCGGCCTGCTCCATCATATAGGCCATGCTGGCGCGCAGCGACTCGTTTTCTTCCGTCAGATCGCGTGGTAGTGCGCCCGGTTCATGCATACCGCCCCTTCCCTTTGCCCTTGCCCATCTCCTGTTTCCTTCCAATTTACGCCATCTTGCCGCGATTGAAAACGAAAACCGCGATGATTAACATTTTAGTATGGGCGACATTATGCCCTGACTAAAAGTCAATTGGCGAGAATTTACGTATGCTTGCGCTACTGAGTTAGTCCCAGAACCGTCGTCCTCGCGAAAGCGGGGACCCCTACTGAGCATAGTCCGCATGGGCCCCCGCTTTCGCGAGGACGACGGTTTGAAGGCTAACGCCGGGTGTTGATTTGGCGATTTCTACCGGCGTCTGTTATTCAAAAAGCCAGTGTCATCGTCACCGGCTGCCCCACATACACGCGCTCGCCATCGCCTTCGGTGACGATGCTGTTCATGCCGAAGCAGATCGCGTCCTCCATGGCCGGCTTGGTGCGGTAGGTGCGCAGGATATCGAGCGGGTCCGGGCCTGGCTGCCCGGTGGCCTGGTCGACCGACGGCATCGGGCAGCGCGGGCAGGGCTTGACTGGTTTCAGGCGCGCCTCGCCCAGCACGAAGGTATCGGCGTAATCCTCCTCGAAGGCCTCGATGCCGTCGATGACCATGTTCGGTCGAAAACGGTTCATCGGGATCGGCGCGCGCCCGGCGGCAACCAGCTTCTCATTCAGGTCCGCCAGCGAAGCCGAGCCGACCAGCAGGAACGGAAAGCCGTCCGAAAACAGGGTCGGGGCAGCGACGTCGCCGGTCCATTTGGCGCTGGCGAAGCGGGTCGCACCGGCATGAAAGCGCACCAGGCGGCACGGCACGCCGATCGCTTTCGAGAACCAGGTGGCGGTGATCTCGTCGCAATCGTAGGCCAGCACCGTGTCGTCCCAGACCGTGACCTGGCGCGTCTGTTCGTGATCCGGATCGGGCAGGCCGAGCGGGATTTGAAGACGCAGCATGCCGGGCGCGCGCAATTCGAGCACATCGCTTTTCAGGCGCGGCGCAATGAGCGCCATGCGCGGATGCTCGCGCTGGGTCAGGCATTGGCCATGTTCATCGATGACCATCCATTCGCGATCGTAGACGGCATCGAGCGACAGGCCGGCACTGGTCAGCGTGGCTTCGCGCACCGACATGCCGGCGCAGGATTTGATTGGGTAGAGTATCAGTTCGGACAGGATCGCCATGCTTGCTCTCGCCTCGTGAAAGAGCCGGTAGTATGCCTCAATTCAGATCCCATGGCGGCGTGTCCTGAAATTGCGCGGCCAGGAAATCGATCATCACGCGCACCTTGGCGCTCAGGTGGCGCCGGCTCGGATAGACCGCCAGCACATCGATGTCGGGCAAATGAAAGCCGGGCAGCAGCGGCACCAGGCGACCGGCGCGCAGGTCGGCCCCGATCAGGAAGGTCGGCTGCCAGATGATGCCGGCGCCGGCCAGCGCGGCCGCGCGCGCGGTGTCGCCGTTATTGGCGTGCATCGAGCAACGCACGGTGACCGGATGCGCCTGGCCGGCCGCGTCGGCGAAGCGCCATTCGTCGGCGCTGGCCGCGTAGCTGTAGCCGATGCAGTTGTGCGTGGCCAGGTCGGCCGGCACCAGCGGCGCGCCGTGCTGCGCGATGTACGCCGGCGCCGCGCAGCAGATGTTGCGCGAGGTGGCCAGCTTGCGCGCCGCGTGCGAGGCCGAGCCGCTGCGCGAAATGCGGATCGCCAGGTCGTAGCCTTCTTCGACGATGTCGACCACGCGGTCGACCAGCGCCACTTCCAGTTCGACCTCGGGGTACAACGCCATGAATTTGGGCCACAGCGGCGCCAGGTGCAGCACGCCGAACGTCAGCGGCGCGTTGATGCGCAACAGGCCGCGCGGCTGCATCGCCGACGAGGAGGCGATCGCCTCGATTTCGGCCATGTCCTCGACGATCACCTTGGCGCGCCCGTACAGTCCCTCCCCGCTTTCGGTCAGCGACATCTTGCGCGAACTGCGGTTAAGCAGGCGCGTGCCGAGGTGCGTTTCGAGGTCGGCGATGATGCGCGTGATGTTGGCCGGCGACGTCTCCAGCGCGTCGGCCGCGCGCGCGAAGCCGTTCTTGCGCACCACTTCGACAAACACCTCCAGCGCCCGCAAACGGTCCATTTCGCCACCATCAATTCATAAAAGCTGAATATATCATCAATATCCAAGGCTTTGATTGATTGGATCGTAAATCCTATAGTGAACTCATCGCAAGCAAACACACCAAGGAAAACACCATGACCGACAAGATCTCTTTCATCGTCCGCCTGCCGACCCGGCCGGAAAAGCGCGCCGAGATGCGCGCCAAGCTGTTCCAGGTGGTCCAGGCCATGTCCGCCGAACCGGACTTCATCAACACCTGGGTGCACGAAGACGCCAACGCGCCGGACACGCTGGTGCTGTACGAAACCTGGGCCTGCAGCCGCGAGTACTTCATGGCCCACCACCTGGCCAAGCCGTACCGCCAGGCGTATGAAGCCGCCCTGCCCGAGCTGCTGGCGCAGCCACGCAGCATCGATTTCCTGACCCCGATTCACGCCCACTAATCACCAAGGAGACTTACCATGAAACGCTACGCAAACAAGACCATCCTCGTCACCGGCGGCAATAGCGGCATCGGCCTGGCCACCGCAGTCCAATTTGCCAACGAAGGCGCCCGCGTCGTCATCACCGGCCGCGACCAGGCCACGCTGGACAGCGCCAAGGAACTGATCGGCGGCCAGGCTATCGCGCTGCGCAATGACCAGGGCAGCATCGCCGACGGCAAACTGCTGGCGCAGACGCTGGCCGACAAGGGCATCACGCTCGACGCGGTCTTCATCAATGCCGGCGTGGCCAAGTTCGCACCATTCGCGGATATTCAAGAGTCGCTGTGGGACCAGACCTTCGACGTCAACGTCAAGGGCGCCTACTTCCTGATCCAGGCGCTGACGCCGCTGCTGAACAAGGGCGCGGCCATCATCCTGAACGGCTCGATCAACGCCCACATCGGCATGCCTTCATCGTCGGTGTACGCAGCGAGCAAGGCGGCCTTGATCTCGTTTGCCAAGACGCTGTCGGCCGAACTGGTCGGACAGGGTGTGCGCGTGAATGTGGTCAGCCCAGGTCCGGTCACCACGCCGCTGTATGGCCGGCTTGGCCTCGAGCCTGAACAGCTGGGCCAGATGGCGGCCGCGATCCAGGAGCAGATTCCGCTCAAGCGCTTTGGCACGCCGGATGAAGTCGCGAGCGCCGTGCTGTTCCTGGCCTCGCCCGAAGCGGCTTTCATCGTCGGCACCGAATTGATTGTCGACGGCGGGATGAGCCAGTTGTAAGCGAAGGGATCAAGCGGCGCTGAAAGGCGTCCGCTTGTCCGCAGCGCGCTGCCCTGGTAGCGCGAACGACAGTCGGGCTAGCCGGCTATTTTTTCACTTCTTCGATTCCGAATAATTGCACGAGCAAGCGCGTTGATTCTTCCATGCCGCGCGCGGTCAGGCCGACAGATTTGGCCTTACTAACAGGATCGGTGATCAGCCCCTTTTCGTGGAGCCGGATCAGTGCGTCCCAATCAAATCCTTTCCATACCCGGGACTCTTCGTGTAGTCCGAGCTGCAGAAGGGCAAGTACGGCATCGTCGATTTTGTCAGGATCAAGTCTCATGACTATTCTCCCGTTTATGAGTGAAAAATAATTAAACCCGTTGGACGCCTTGCCATAGCGCGAGTGCCAAGCCACCAAACAAACACGTTTCGCCCACACGCTGAATCAGGCCGCGGACGGCGCCGAGCGATTGCACAGAAATGGCGATGGCGACCGCCACGACAACGAAGCCGAGCGCCTTGAACGGCTGGCCGGATTGCTCGGCGATTCGGAAAAATGCGAAGGCGCCGCCGATGTATTCCACGGCGCCACCAAGGTTGTGCATGCCCTGTCGGCCCGACCCCGACAGCGGAGAACCCACATCGCAAGGAAACACCGCGGCGACCAGGTAGCCGACGGCGAGGCACAGCGCCAGGGCCGCGGTGGCGATCCCCAGTGGCAGTGCCAGGTAGGCCACGAGCAGCATGAGCAGGCCGACCGGTAGAAAAACGCCGACCGCGACAAATTGCTGTTGCGGACAGCCCATCTCGCCTAGCTCGCTAATTGTGTGGCGAACATGGCTGTACCCAGGCTTCCTGGTTCCGAGAACCCACATGAGGGCGAATAAATAGATCGCCGCGACGGCAGTGATGGCAATTGATGGCATGTTGGCGGTTCAGGTCTCGGTCGTTATAGTTAGCTCTTCCTCGTCCGAAACAGGATAAACGGAGAGTTCAAGTTCGATGCCCAGCTTTCCTATCTCTAGCAAGAACTGACTTGAGAAATTAAATGAACACCAGAACGGTGAATGGATCTCTGCACCAAAGTCCATAGTGACAAACTCAACACCGGGAAAATCTCTCAGGCTCGCGATGAATTCTTCATGTTCACCAACAAAGGCAAGTGCGTCTTGCATTTGCAGCGCCAGCTCTGAAAAATCAGCATCGCTTACCAGAAAATTGAGCCCCGACTTTTTCCGCATCGGACCGTTAGGCTGACTCGCCGCGAAACGCGCTTCTCCCGTCTTGAATACTTGGAGGGGCTCGAGTTCACACCGCGCCAAAAAAGCAGCAACGTCAAAGTCAGCACCGAATGCGCGAAGTACCCAACTCACGTTGATCCTATACCCTCTAAAATGCGAACGATTACTGGGCTGCGGGCGCTCGCGTTGACGCGGCTGGCGAGAAAGTTCCACCGGCTTGCGTCCGTCGCATGAACCGCCATCCACGATCATGAAATTCCGGCGGCACCTCCACGCCTTCGTATGCCGGACAATCGACAAAGCCCCACGCCTCATAAATGCGCTGCGCTGACGCCATGAACGGCCCGGTATCCAGATAAACCGTGCCGTATCCGAAGCAAGCCGCGTCTGCCAGCACGCGTTCGAGGCTCAGTTCTCCCAGCTTCTGTCCGCGGAAACGGGGCCGAATGTAGAGCCGCTTGATTTCCGCAGCACCGTCCCCGAGGCGTCGCAAGCCGCCCATCCCGGCCAGTTCGCCGTTCACGAAAATAAGATAAAAAGACCCTTTTGGCGGCGGCTCTCCGCAAACCTTGTCAATCACCGTGGGAACGTATTCCGCGACCGGCATTCCGACGACACTTTCGGCAGGCACGTCACACAACAGCGCGATTTCCGCGAAGACCCAAGACAGATATTCGACATTGAGTTCAATGAGCTCGGCTCTGTGCGCGATCGGATCTGCACGAACAAATATGGGTACTGACATGTGTTGTCCTTGACCTCATGCAGGAGGACCGTTGTGCATTGGCCTGGCTGCTAATAATGAAATACGGTCACATACGATTGTCGCGCTTGTGGGCCAATTTGTCACGGAGGCTAAGAAGTTGCAGTGCTCCTCTCTTGCCGTTCCTGGCACGGTGGCGGCCGAAAGGCCCTCTTCGCTATTTGGGCGGCAAGCCGGCCGCCGCCCCCTTGCTATGCATATACGCCTGTTGCATGCTTGCCCCGGCCGCGCCACGAATCAAGACTCTCGGCCAATGGTTGCGAATGCGAATGACCACGTATCGGAAAAGGAACAGACTCCTGGATTCAATCCATTCGACTTCGCTCCACGGTATGAACAATGGCGGACTAAAAGGCCTGAAGAGGAAGAACAGCGACAAGCGAAACCCGCTTTCTCCGACCGTTGCAAACAGGCAGCTGCCGTAGCTGACCGGGAATAACGGCCGGCCCATGGAGCCGGAAACAAAGTGGAATCGCTCCCCAGGCGCCGGACCTACAGCGCGGAAATTTTTCGCGAGGCTGTGCCAGCCACCCGCCAAACCGAGGGCCGCGCAAATACCCAGCCACAGTGCGACAAAGCCAGGAATGAACAACCATTCTGGTATGGAGAATTGCTGCATCGATAAGTCCTTAGATTTTCAGGGGGCGTGGAATTTCGCCGCCAACCACAATTCTATCTGTTGGCCAACTGACAAAAACAGATTAGTATGCGCAATGTTGAATTTTTAATAAACCTTTTCTTCAGGAACAACCATGTTCAAGCTTCGCGCAGTCGCCGCCGCCAGCGTTTTGCTGATGGCCACCAGTTCGCACGGGATCGCCGCCACGCCGGTCGGCCTCAAAAGCGCGCTGAGCGGGGAACACATCGGCCTGCTGCCGACCGAGGACTTCCGGCTCAGCAGCGGCAAATGCGCAGACTGTCCGACCCTGCCGCAAAGCCTGTGGTATTTCAAGGATGACGTGCTGGCGGTGCCGCAGGCGTCGCAGCCGGTGTCCGGCTTCAAGCCGAAAACCGGCAACGCCGACGATGTGCGCGACTGGGCCGCCAGCGCCGACGCCAGCAAGCTGTCGCTGCCCGGGCTGGTCTGGCTGGGCGCGCCCGACATCATGGATAACGCGTCCATCCTGCCGAACGGCCATCAGATGCGCGCGCAAGACGGCAGCACCAGCGACCTGCTGCTGGTGCCCAAGATCCCGAGCAACCTCTCCTACTGGAACGCCGGCACCACCGCGTTCTTCGGCAAGCGCCAGGTGCGCATGCGCGGTACCCTGAAGGACGTCGACGGCAAGCAGGCCTTTATCGCGCGCACCGTCTGGCCGAAGGACTTCGCGCTCGACCCGGCCAGCCTGGTCGCCAAGCCGCTGGCCGCCAATGAATCGCTGACCTCCTTCGTGCAGGACGCCGGCGGCGGGGCGAACAGCCCGTTCTCGACCCGCCTGCTGTGGGAACGCACGCCAGGCCAGGCGCGCCAGTGGCAGGAAAAACCGGTCATCGGCATCATGCTCAACGGCGCCCAGGGCGACGATGACGAAGCCTACGGCGGCCACTTCGCCATCGCCACCGGCGCCATCGGCAGGCAGGGCGAATGGTCTGACTGGCTGGTCAATAATTTCTACAATCTCGATTCGTTCAGCGAAAAAGGCATCATCGCCGCGCCGGTCCCGATGGATAACTACCTGATGGACCTGAACAGCGGCCAGCAGTTCTATCGCCCATCCTACATGCTGGTGGCGGTGCTGAACAATCCGCGCACGGCGGCGGCCTACCAGGGCGGCGTGCAGCGCGTGTTCAACCACTTCTACCGCCACGACTTCACGTACCAGCATGCGGCGGCCAACTGCGCCGGCATCAGCGTCGACGTGTTCAAGGGCCTGGGCTGGAATATTCCGGAACGCGGCGCCACCAGCACGCTCAAGGCGATCGCCGGCTACGCCTATTTGTCGGCCACCGACATGAGCCTGGCCAGCGGACGCAAGATCTACGATTACCTGACCGAGGAACAGGTGCGCCTGTATCCGGCAGTGGCCTTCGAGGCGGCGGGCAATGACTTGATGCAGCTGGTCGGCGCAACTGCGGGCGTCAAGCGCGAACTGAGTAACTTCGAGAAGCAGCTGCAGGGCGACGTCGAGGCGATCATGCTGGTGCGGATTCCGCAGGTGCCGTCCAGCCGCGCGATGGGTTCGAATCCGGTGTTTTCGTTTGATGAATTCATGAAGCGCACGCCGCCGAACCGCGCCGACTGGAAGATCGTGCCGGTCGGTCCGCGTCCGTTTCCGGCGGAGCTGCGCGACAGCACCGTCAAGGTCAGCACGCCAAGTCCAGTGCCGCTGCCGATCGCGGGAATTGTCGTCGGATTGCTGTTGGGGATAGCTGCGCTTGTGCGGCGGCGCAAGCAGAAGAAATCGCTGAAGTCGTGAGATAGATATCCACGGATCGCCGTCCTCGCGAATGCGGGGACCCATGCGGACCATGCTCAGTCTGGGTCCCCGCTTCCGCGAGGACGACGGGTCTGCGATGTGCTGGCGTTTCGTTTTCTGCAGCGCCGCCTAGTCCAGCGTCTGGCGGAACCGCATCAGCGCCACCGTCCCTGCCACCAGCATGAACAGCGCAATCGGCCATGCATGCGGCAGCACATCCTGCAGCGTATTCCCCTTTAACATGATGCCGCGCACGATGCGCAGGAAGTGCGTCAGCGGCAGCACTTCGCCGATATTCTGGGCCCAGCCCGGCATGCCGCGAAACGGGAACATGAAGCCGCTCAGCAGGATCGACGGCAGGAAAAAGAAGAACGTCAGCTGCATCGCCTGCATCTGGTTGCGCGCGATCGTCGAGAAGGTGAAGCCGATCGCCAGGTTGGCCGCAATGTACAGGATCAGCATCAGCGACAGCAGCCCCACGCTGCCCACCATCGGCACCTCGAACAACAGCGTGGCCGTGATCAGGATCACCGCCACCTGCACGTAGCCGATCACGATGTAC
Organism: Massilia sp.; assembly: GCA_025359245.1. Taxonomy (GTDB): domain Bacteria; phylum Pseudomonadota; class Gammaproteobacteria; order Burkholderiales; family Burkholderiaceae_D; genus Telluria_A. The sequence goes on along the minus strand of JANYGW010000101.1, from coordinate 48,189 downwards.
GGCACGATCTTGCCGACCATGACTTCCAGCGGCGACACCGGCGTGGCCAGCAGATTTTCCATGGTGCCGCGTTCGCGCTCGCGCGTCACCGCCAGCGCCGTCATCATCACCATCGTCATCGTCAGGATCACGCCCATCAGGCCAGGCACGATGTTGTAGCGGGTCAGGCCTTCCGGATTGTAGCGGCGCTGGCTGCGGATCTCGAACGGCGCCTCCTTCGGCTGCAGCGCGGCCAGCGGCCCGGTCAGGTCGCGCCCGATTGCGCGCGCCGCGATCGCGTTGACCGTGGCCAGCGCATTGCCGGTCGCGGCCGGATCGGTGGCGTCGGCCGCCAGCAGGATCACTGGCCGCTCGCCGCGCACCAGCTTGCGAGAAAAGTCGCCAGGCACGATCAGCACGAACTGCACGTCGCCGCGCGCGAGCAGTTCATCGCCCTCGGCCGCGCCGCCGATGCGCCGCACCACCCGAAAGTATTGTGACGTCTCCAGCGCAGCGACCAAGCCGCGCGAGAACGTGCTGCGGTCGGCGTCGTACACGGCCAGCGGCAACTGACGCACGTCGCCGTTGATGGCGAAGCCGAACAGCACCAGCTGCAGGATCGGGATCCCGATCATCATCGCGAAGGTCAGGCGGTCGCGCCGCACCTGGCGCAGTTCCTTGATCAGTACCGCGAACAGGCGCCGCCAGCTCATGCTTGCGCTCCTTCGAAATTGTCCTTCGCATCCTGCATCATCGAGATGAACACGTCTTCCAGGCTGGTCTCGATGCGCGCCGTTTGCAGGCCCGCCAGCGCCGGCTGCGCCATCGCCGCACTCATCGCCTGCGCTTCGTCGGCGCTCACGTGCAGCGTGGCCCCGAACGGCGCCACCGTGCGGATGCCCGGCGCCACCCGCAGCAGCTTGGCGGCGGCGACCAGGTCCGGACCGCTGACCGACCAGGTCAGCAGGCCGGCCCCTGCCAGCACTTCGGCCACGCTGCCGCGCGCCAGCAGCTTGCCGTAAGCGATGTAGGCCAGTTGGTGGCAGCGCTCCGCTTCATCCATGTAGTGGGTCGACACCAGCACCGTCATGCCGCCGGCCGCCAGTTCGTGGATCTGGTCCCAGAAATCGCGCCTCGCCGCCGGATCGACGCCGGCCGTCGGTTCGTCCAGCAGCAGCAATTGCGGGTCATGGATCAGGCAGGCGGCCAGCGCCAGGCGCTGCTTCCAGCCGCCCGACAGCGACCCGGCCAGCTGGCTGCGCCGGCTGTACAGGCCAAGCCGGTCGAGCGTATCCTTGATCCGTTCGCGGCGCTGCGCGATGCCGTACACGCGCGCGAAAAAATCCAGGTTCTCCTCAATGCTGAGGTCCTCGTACAGGCCGAACTTCTGGGTCATGTAGCCGACTTCGCGCTTGATCTTGCGGGCCTCGGTGCGGATGTCGTAGCCAAGGCACGTGCCCTGCCCTTCGTCCGGCGTGAGCAGCCCGCACAGCATGCGGATGGTGGTGGTCTTGCCGCTGCCATTGGGACCGAGGAAGCCGTAGATGCGGCCGCGCTCGACGCGCATGTCGACGTGGTCGACCACGACCCGGCCATCGAACGATTTGGTCAGGCCATGCACGTCGATGATGATGTCGCTGCCGCTCACGGCGCCACCGTCAGCGGCTGGCCCGGATGCAGTGTAACGGCCTGGCCTGGGTTCGGCGTCGCTTCGATCATGAATACCAGCGACGCCCGATTTTCCTTGCTGTAGATGAGCGGCGACGTGAATTCGGCCTGCGGCGAAATGAAGCTGATGCGGGCCGCAACCGGTGCGGCGCAACCGTCGCACATGATGCTGGCGGCCTGCCCCAGCTTGAGCGTGCCCAGGCGCGCCTCGGGCACGAAGAAGCGCGCCTTGATGTTCGCCGGCGGCAGGATGGTCAGGACAGGCGCGCCGGCTGGCACCCATTCGCCGACCCGGAATGCGACTTCGGTGACGACGCCGGCGCTCGGCACGGTTTGCGCTTTTTGGTCGACCCGCCACTGTGCTTGCGCCAGTTGGGCGCGCGCGGCCTCGACTTCCTTTTCGGCGCCCGCCACCTGGTCGCTGCGGGCGCCAAGCCGCGCGGTGCGCAGGCGCGCTGCGGCCTGCTCGACGCGGGCATGGTCGGCGGCCAGCGCAGCCGTGCTCTGGTCCAGCCGTGCGCGCGAAATGAACTGGTCGGCCACCAGCTTGCGGTCGCGCTCCAGGTTGACGCGCGACAGCGCCTGGGCCGCCTCGGCCGCTTTCACATCGGCCTCGATGGCCGCCAGTTCGTCGCTGCGCGCGCCCTTGCGCATGTCGGCCAGCGCGGCTTCGGCGTGTTCAACCTGGCTTTGCGCCTGCTGGCGCGCTGCCGTTTCGCTGGCCTGTTCGAGCACGTAGGCCGCAGCGCCCGCGGCCACGGTATCGCCCGCTTTCAGGTTCAGCTTGACCAGCGTGCCGGCGATCGGCGCGCCAAGACGGACATATTCACCCTCGGCATAGCCGGGGAAGGCATTGTCGACCGGCTCGCTGCAGGCGCCGCACAGGACCAGCGGCAATGCAAGCGCGGCGCGCGTGATCCATTTGTGATTCATGTCGGCTCCTGGGGTGGTGTCTGTGTAATGGCGCGCAGCGCCAGTTCGACGCGCAGCGTCAGCGCCTGTTCCGACATCAGCGCGCCTTGCGCCAGCGCGGCGAATGCGGGCGGCAGCGCGGCGTGGCGCTCGATGGCGCCGCCGGCCAGCACCGGCCCGGCGATCGCGCTCATCATGAAAGGCAGCAGTTGCGGCAGCGGCACGTCGACGATGCGCCCCTCGGCCTGGCCGCGCTGAACCAGATGGGCGATGACGCCGATGTGGCGCGGCAGGCTCTCGCGCAGGAACTGCAGCGCCAGTGGTTCGCCTTGCATTGCCTCGGACACCAGCATCACCAGCATGGCGCGGTGCATGCGCGCGAAGCTGCCCAGCACCGTGACGGCGGCGCGCAGGCTGTCGACCGGATCGCCGCCCGCGTCGGCGTGCGGCTGCAGGTCGGCGAACATGCCTTCATACAGGCGCTGCAGCACAACCCGGATGAAGTTGTCCTTGTTCTTGAAATGGTAGTGGAACATGCCGAGGTTGACCCCGGCATGCTCGACCAGCTTGCGCACCGACAGCCCGGCGCATCCTGTATCGGGCAGCAGGGCAATGCCGGCAGCGATCAGCTGGTCATCGATGTTCTGGGAAGGGCGGCTCATGCAAATTATTATACGCCCGTATAATAACTTGTCATCTGTCTATCGTGCGGGCAGTTTTTCGGACTTCAGCCTGGCATCGAGACGTTTGCGGGCGTCGTCCGCGTAGTCGCGGCAGCCATTCTTGTCGATGAAGGTATTGTGCCTGGCAGTCTTGCGCGCCAGGTTTTCCATCAGGTGTGTGAAGTCGGGATGGACAGCCACCGCAATGTCGCATTGGAGCGCGCCTACCTTGGCTATGCTGGCCTTGAACTGGACCACGCGCGCCGGGCTATCCGAGTACCGGAAGCTGTCGGCCGACGCCGCGTTCAGGCTGTCCACATACACGATGTCGAGGCAGCGCTTCTGCTCGCACGCGGTCCATGACCAGGTGGTCGCGCCCAGCGTATGGCCGGGCGTCATATGGGCCGTCAGCGCAAGGTCGCCGACGCGCACGACCTCGTTGTCGGCCACGGTCCTGACCGACGCGACTTTCTCAATGCGCGGCTCTTCGGCCGGCGTGTATTGCGGGTCATCCTTGCCGATGACGCCGTCCTCGAGCACGCTGGCGCCATGCGCACTGGCCACGACCGTTGCACCGCTGTCGCGCTGCAGCCTGGCGATCCCGCCCGCATGGTCGAAGTGGGCGTGCGAGTTGAGGATCAGCTTGACGTCCTCGACGCGAAAGCCGAGCTTGCGGATGTTCGCTTCGATCAGCGGCGCCGATTGCGGCAAGGCGCCGTCGAGCAGGATGTGTCCCTCGGGACTGGTCACCAGCAGCGCCGACAGTTCGGCGGTGCCGACGTAGTAAGTATTACCGTAAATCTTGAACGGCTTGTGCGGTACGTTCCATTCCTTGCAGTGCGTGCAGTGAAATTCCTGGTCGGCCGCCAGCGCCGATCCTGCCAGTGTCAACGCGAATGCCGCGATTCCCAGTTTGCCTGCCATAGCCATCGATCAATCTCCGTCTGCATGCGGACCCAGTGCCGCATTCCGGGACGCAGCGTACAGCAATCCTGCGGCGCCATCAATGCGTTCAAAAAGAGCTCAAATTGTTAAATCTTGTTATTAACAATGTCACATATCACACGCGATGCCACTAATCAACTGTCAATTTTGACAGTTAATTAATCAATCCCAATAAAGTCTAATCAAGTTTAGCCACCTTGAAATCAAGCAGTCTTCACGACGTGGACGGCCTGCCCTGGCGCCACAAATCTGAAATTTATTGCAACATTTGCCGGAATCGACAATGTCTCAACGAATTGATGAAGTTAAAAATCTCGAGATCGTTTTGAAGGTGGCAGAGCGCTGCAACATCAATTGCTCGTATTGCTATATGTTCAACAAAGGCAATGAGGAATACGAAGACCTGCCCGCCTATATCCGCCAGTCGACCGTCGAAGAAATCGCCCATTTCCTGGCCGACGGTGCGCGCGCGCTGAACGTCAAGAACGTGCGCATCGGCTTGCATGGCGGCGAGCCGCTGATGATCAAGAAGGCGCGCTACAGCGAGATCTGCGACACCTTTCTCAGGATCCTGGCGCCGACCTGCAACGTGGAATTCACGATGCAAACCAATGCCGTGCTGGTCGACGAGGAATGGATCGCCATCTTCGCGAAATACAATATCCTGATCGGGGTCAGCATCGACGGCCCCCGTGAATACAACGACGTGGCCCGGCTCGACCACCAGGGCCGCAGCACCTACGATGGCACGCTGCGCGGCATCAAGCTGTTGCAGGAAAAGGCGACCTACCTGAAAAAGGGCGTTGGCGCGCTGGCGGTGATCAATCCGCTGGTGGACGCGAAAAAAATCTACCGCCACATGATCGATGAACTGGGCATCGCCGGCTTCGACCTGTTGCTGCCGATCGAAACGCACGACACCTTCGATGCGTCCACCTTGCCGCAGTACGGCCAGTACCTGTGCGACGCCTTCGACGAATGGGTCGGCGACAACAATCCGGATATCAAGATTCGGATGTTCAACAATATCCTGTCCTATTTTTCAGGCGGCAAGGACTACGTTGCACGCTACAACCACCACCTGTTCAATGGCTGGCAGTTGCTGACGGTCGACAGCAATGGCGGCATCGGACCGGACGACGCGCTCAAGCCCCTGAACGGTGGTCTGTTCGCCGGCAATGTGCGCGACACCAGCCTGGTCGACTTTATCCGCGCGCCGCTGATGCAGGACCTCAAGCAGGCCGAGGAAGCCTTGCCGACCGCGTGCGCCGATTGCACCTGGCAAAACTATTGCAAGGGCGGCGGCGGCTACGGCCGCTTTGCCAACCGCTACAGCCGCAAGAATGGCTTCGACAATCCGTCCATTTTCTGCGGCGCGCTGAAACAGTTGTACGTCCACGTCGCCAAACGCATGATGTTGTCGGGCATCCCCTACGAACGCCTGGTCGATTCGCTCGATTACTCCGACAGCACGAGATGCGCTGCGCCAGCGGCCATCCGCACCACCACCGACAGTTTCGGCGGACGCAAGACGATTCCCATCCACGCAGCCTGACGTCGCAGCAGCGACGGCGCGCACTTTGAAAGGCCGGCATATTTTTATGGGCGATACGCCGGACTGGTTTCACTTGGCCCACTATTTTTAAGGAATAGAAATGACTGATCTCAATAAAGCTGTTGAAAAAGTGAAGAAAGATCTGGCGGAATCCGGCGTGACGCCGAATGCGGCCGAAGTCAAAGCGGACATCTTGACCCGCTTGTCCGATGAACTGCTGGAAGATATCTCCGGCGGACAGGTTCACCTGAACAGTGGTCACGTCGACGTCAAAGTGACCTGATTTTCGGCTTGCCGCGCGCGGCTCGGCAAGTCCCAGGTGTGCGCCCGGAATCAACGCCGGATGCACTCCCCGGGCGCAGGCGCTTGATGCCCGCGCCCGAAAAACCAGAACAGCCTATTCGCAGCAGATGGGAACATGCATGGAGTGCAGCAGCGTTGACTACAGCCGGGTATTGCAACCCCAAGCCGACGGGTATGACGTCGCATTCTTTCTCGCACTGAAAAAAGCCAACGGCTTCGTCCGGCGCGCCATACCCGAAATGCCCAGGATGCTGGACCGGCAGGTGCCGATCGGCGGCTGGCGTCCGCAGCGTTTCGCGCTCGAAGTCCCGTCCGAATCGGCCACCCATTACGACCTGCTCGAAAGCGGTTCGCGCCTGGCCGCGCCGGTCTTCTTCAACATGGTCACCCGCCTGCTCGACGTGCTGACCGCCATCGAGTGCCACGACGGCATCGAAAAGTCCGCCCTGTGCCCGACCGCCCGCTATCCCGGCGCCTGGATCGTGATCACCTCGATGACGGACGATCCCGCCATCGCCCTGCGCGGCATCATGCACGAGCTGATGCACCAGAAGCTGATCACCATGGGATTCGGCACGCACGCCTCGTTCCTTGACACGGGCGACGAATTCATCGCCAACGATCAGCAGCGACTGCACCACTCGATCGTCAACAGCTACGCCGACACCATGCAGCCGTACATGCCGGCCCCGATCGGCCGCCCGATGGCCGCCTGCATCCACGCGTATGCGTCGTTCCTGGCCGCCGCCGCGGCCACGCTCAAGTTCGTGCCGCACGATGCACGGCGCGCCGCCGCCCACCTTGGTTTCGTCAGCAAGTGGAGCGAACGCCTGGACGAGTCATGGAAAGCCATCGCCGCCGGTGCACAACCGTCCGCCAAGGGCGAGCAGCTGTTGCGGGGCCTGGAATACTGGACCCATGAGCATCTGCGCGAATACCGCGCCAGCCTGGCCGCCTTCGACGCCGGCAGCAACCGGCAGCAACCGGCAAGCGGCATGATCACGCGGTTCATCGAAAGATCCCATGCCGACCATCGCCCTTGACCTGGACGCCGCGCCGCGCGCAGCGCCGCACCACAACGTCCTGTGGCTGCGCATCGGGATTCTGCTGATCCTGGTCATCGCCCTGGTGCTGGTGCTGATTTCGTATTTGAACTACTCGAACTACCGCAAGGCCTACCTTGAGTTGAACCTGACCCGTTACATGATCGTCGCCAAGGACGTGCGCCAGACCGTGCTGGCGGGACTGAACGTCGGCCTCGAACCGGCCGAAAACGCGCGCCTGCTGCCGTCGATCAAGGAGCAGGCGCGGCGCGAAAATGGCATTCACTTCATCGGCGTCATCGATGAATCCGGGGCCGTCATCGGCGACGGCAGGATTGCCCCAGGCGCCGCGGCGCGCTGGGGCGGCCGCCAGGGCGCGACCTCGCCCGACGCCTACTGGCAATACAGCGATGCCGACACCATCGAGATCGGCATCCCGTTCGTCAACAACTTCAACATCAAGTCGGGCGCAGTCGTCATTGGCTACGACAAGCACGCCATCGAAGGCGCCGCCAGCGACATGCTGCGCAAGCTGGCCATCGACGTCGTCATCACGCTGCTGTTCCTGGCGGCGCTGACCTTCGCCGGCGTCTACTTCGTGACCCGAAAATTTTCCAGCGTGCTGGCCAGCGTGGCCTCGACCATCGATTCGGCGCTGGGCCACGGCGCGCCGCTGACGGCCGACGGCGATTTCCTCGGCGCCGGGGTGGCGCAGGAAATCAATGACTTCACCGCGCTGAGCCACCGCCTGGTCAGCGACATCGCAGCGCTTGAGCAGGACGTAGCCGCTGCCAGGGAGGACGCATGAAGCAGTTGCAGGCGCGCCTGGTTTTGTTGTCGGCCACGATGCTGGTGCTGTCGGCCATGCTGTTGTCATGGTTCGCCTTGCGTCATTTTTCCCAGGGCTTGCCGCCCGAGATGGCGCGCACCGTGACCACGGTCAGCTATTCGGCCTCGCTGGTGATGGAAAAGGCCTACGACAACGGCGTGCCGTTCGACGCCATGGTCGGCGTCGAAGAATTCCTGAATCTGGTGCGCAAGGATAATCCGACCATCGTCTACATGCTCGTGAGCGACCAGTCGGACCATATCCTGTATCGCAGCGGCTTTGGCGCGCTGGCGCAGCAGCCAGATCCCGCCGGTCCGATCGCACGCGGCCGCACCGAAGTGGTCACCGAAAAAAGCGGCGCCTATTTCGACACCGGCGTGCCGCTGGTATTCCGCCACCAGCGGGTCGGCACGCTGCACCTGGGCCAGCAGGCAAGCTTCGTCGAACAGCAGATGAAGGAAGTCGCCTACGACGTGGTCACGACGCTGGTGGTGGCCAGCCTGATCGCGCTCGAACTGATGCGCTTCGTGCTCACCTTTGCCATCGCCACCCCGGCCGACGTGATGCGCGCTTTCCTCGCGCGCGCGCGCCAGGGCGACTTTTCGCACTACCTGCCGCATGACCACCTGGGCGGCATCGGCCAGCTCAGCGCCCACTTCAACCGCATCGTCAGCGAAATCAACGGCCGATGCCAGCGCCTGTTCGACGCCGCCGACGGCGCCGGCGCCGGGCTGTCGGAGCGGGTGCGCGCGCGCCTGGCGGCGTACTGCCTGCATGGCGCCGGCGAGCGCGCCACGCTGTACGCGTCGGCGCTGGCGCACATACGCTGGCCCTTCTTCCTGCTGATCTTCGCCGACTCGCTGTCGCTGTCGTTCTTTCCCGTGTACGTCGGCCAGTTCTACTCGCCCGACATGGGGATCTCGAAAAGCGTGGTGATCGGCCTGCCGATTTCGATCTTCATGTTCACCTGGGCGCTGTCGATGCCGTGGGCCGGCATGTGGAGCGACCGGGTCGGCCATCGCAAGGCCTTCGTGGTGGGCGCGGCCGTGACCACGGCGGGCCTGATCCTGACCGCGTTTTCACAGTCGCTGTACGACCTATTGTTATGGCGCTCGCTGACCGCGCTCGGCTACGGCCTGGTCTTCATTACCGCCCAGGGCTATGTCGCCAACAATACCCCGCCGGCCCAGCGCACGCGCGGCATGGCGGTTTTCCTGTCGAGTTTTTTCGCCGGCTCGCTGTCCGGATCGTCCATCGGCGGCATTCTGTCCGACCGGCTCGGCTATGATCACACGATCCTGCTGTCGGCGCTGCTCAGCGCCACCTCGGCCGTGTTCGTGCTGCGCTTCCTGTCGGCCAACCCGCAGGCCGCCGGCGCCGCCGCGCGCAGGTCGCTGACCTTCGCCGACTTCAAGCGCCTGCTGCGCAATAAAAAATTCGCGGCGATCACCTTCCTGGCGGCAGTCCCGGCCAAGATCGCCCTGACCGGATTCCTGTATTACTCGGTGCCGCTGTACCTGAAATTACAGGGCAATAACCAATCGACGACAGGACGCGTGATGATGGCGTACGGCCTGGCGATCATCGTGCTCTCGCCGTTCGCGGCCAAGCTGGCCGACCGGATCGGCCGGCTGCGCTGGTTCGTCACCGTCGGCGGTTATGCCGCGTCGATGGCGATGCTGATCATCTACTACTACGACAACACGCTCGGCCTGCTGGTCAGCATTACCTTGCTCGGCATCGCACATGCCATCGGGGTTTCACCGCAGCTCGCGCTGATCAACGACTTTTGCCAGGAGGTGGTGCAGGAGGTTGGCAGCGGCACCGCGACCGGCATCTTCCGACTGATCGAACGCCTCGGCAATGTGCTCGGTCCGGTCATCGCCGCGCTGCTGATATCGCGCTTCGGTTTTCGCGGCGCCTTCCTCGGCATCGGCCTGCTGTCGTTTGTCTGCGCCACTTGTTTTACCGCCCTGTTCTTCTGGTTCGATCGTCGACCAACCCGCGTCGCCGTTCGCGCCGGCTAAAATTAGAAAGTCACCATGCGTCTTTTCACCCTGTTGCTGATGTGCTGCCTGATCCGGCCGGTCGCCGCCAGTTCCGCCCAGGCGCCCGTGCCCGCGCCCGCCGCCAAGCCTTATCGCATCATGATGCTGCTGTACCGCGGCCAGACCGATGCCGAAAAAGGCTTCATGGACTACTTCAAGCGGCGCCATATTCCGGCCGAATTCATCATCCGCGATGCCCAGGCCGACGCCGGGAAAATCGCCGAATTCATCGCCGAAGCGAAGCAATCGAAGCCCGACCTGATCTACACCTTCGGCACCACCATGACCGCCGCCGTGGTCGGCCTGGCGGGCGAAGCCGATCCGGCCCGGAACATCACCGACATTCCCGTGGTGTTCAACATCGTGGCCGATCCGATCGGCGCCAAGCTGGTCAAGAACCTCAAAGCGTCCGGGCGCAACCTGACCGGCGCTTCGCACATGGTGCCGTTGGGCGCGCAGCTGCAGGCGCTCGAGGCGATGCGCAGCACCCAGACGCTGGGCGTGATCTACAACCCGAACGAGAAAAATTCAGTGCTGGCCGTGCGCGAGCTGGAAAAGATAGCGCCGACTTTTTCGCTGGTGCTGCAACTGGTGCCACTCAAGGTCGACGGCAGCAACCAGCCCGCGGTCGACGCGATCGGCGTCGCCATGCGCGAACTGCTGGCCAGGAAGCCGCAGGTCATCTATGTGCCGTCCGACTCCTTCCTGATCAAGAATGCCGGCGTGGTGGTGCGGGCCGCGCATAATGCGGGCGTGCCGGTGTTCGCCGCCACCGAGGCGCCGATCCGCCAGGACGGCGCCTTGCTCGGCCTGGTCAGCACCTATGCCAATGTGGGCGAACTGGCCGCCTACAAGGCCGAACAGATCCTGTCGAAGAAAGCGAGCGTGGCGCAGATTCCGATCGAGTCGCTCAATCGCTTCACCTATCTGATCAACATGAAGTCGGCCAAGTCGCTCGGCGTCTACCCGCCGCTGGCGGTGTTGAAGTTCGCCGAACTGATCACGCCCGTCGACGCCATCGACGCCCGCGAATAGGCGATGGAGAGAATCACGACACGCGCCGTGCTGGCGCTGGGACTGGCATGGAGCACTGCGGCGCTGGCCGCCCCGCCGCTGCGCCTGGTCGACGCGCTGCGCATGGCGCTGTCGGCCAATCCCGATGTGCAGGTCCAGGAAACCGTGGCCGAAGCGGCGCGCGGCCTGCAGATGCAGGCGGCCGGGCAATTCGATGTGATGCTGACGTCGGGCGTCAATTACTCCAGGCTGATCAGCCCCAGCCCGCTGCCCGGCGTGGACCAGCAGCAGGCCTTCGCGACCGGCTACCGGGTCGGCGCCATCAAGCAGTTGCGCAGCGGCGCCAGCGTGGGCGCCGCGCTCGGCGCCACCTCCTACCTCGACAGCGCATTGGCCGGAGCGCAGGCGCCAGGCGCGGTGTCGCTCGGGTTGACTCTGACCCTGCCCTTGCTCAAGGGGCGCGGCGCGCGCGAGGTGGCGGCAGCCGAAGACGCCGCCAACCTGGCGGTGCAGGCGAGCGAACTGACGCTGCGCGACAACACCTCGCAGGCGCTCTACAACACGCTGTCGGCCTACTGGACCTACTCGATCCAGTTTGCGCTGGAAAAGGTCGCGCTCGACAGCGAACAGCGCAGCCGCGACTTGCTGGGATCAACCCAGAAGCTGGTCGATGCCTCCGAAAAACCGCGCGCCGACCTGGTGTTGCTCAAGGCCGACCTGGCCGACCGCAGCACCGCGCGCCAGGCGGCGACGCTGGCCCTGACGCGCGCCCGCAGCGCGCTCGGACGCCTGCTCGGCCTCGACGCCGCCGCCATCGCGGCGCTGGCCGAACCGGCCGACCCGCTGCCCGCCATCGTCGAGATCGACCTGCCCCCCGACGCGCAGCTGGCACGCTTGCGCGCGGCCGCGCAGGCGCGCCGGCCGGACTTGGCGGCGCTGGCTGCGCAGAGTGCCGCGGCCGAACGCCAGGCGCAGGCGGCGCGCCACCAGCTGCTGCCGGCGCTGGACGTCGAAGTGGGCCTCTCGTATGCCAAGGTCAACGACAGCGGCCGCCATTTCCCCTTCCTCTCCGACCCCGGACGGGTGCAGAGCGGTCCTTCCGTCGTGGCGCGCCTGAACTACCAGTTCCCGGTCCAGAACACGGCGGCACGCGGCCTGGTGCGCGAGCGCGACGCGACGCTCGACCAGTTGTCGGTGCGGCGGCGCGACCTGGGCACGGCCATCGCCAACGGCGTCGACAGCGCGCTGCAAAGCCTGGCCAGCAGCGCCGCCCAGCTGAAGGTGGCGCAGGAGGCGCTGGGCCTGTACGAGCTGGCGGTCAAGCAGGAAATCGTCAAGCAGCGCAACGGCATCTCGACGCTGATCGACGTGATCAATGTCGAGACCCGGTTCATCAACGCCCGCACCAATTTCCTGCTCACGCACCTGGCGTACGCGAACGCGATCGCGCGCCTGCGCTTCGAAACCGGCACGCTGCTGCCGGACGGCCAGGGCGAACGCTTCGACCTGAACCTGGCCGAGCTGGCGGGGCTGGGCCCGGTGGCCGGGCAATTGATCGTTTCCCCTTCCTTGAACAAGTGAGCAGCCATGACGAATAAAACTCTCTTCAGGCAGGTCGCCTTGAACCGTTTGTCTTCGCCGGAAGAACTCGATTGCCTGCTGCAGGTGACATCGGCCAAAGGCTGGATTGCGCTGAGCGGCATCGGCATGCTGCTGGCCACGGCGATCGGCTGGAGCCTGTTCGGCCGCCTGCCGACCAAGCTGCTCGGACAACAGTGCATCCTGGTCAAGAGCGGCGGCGTCAACCTGCTGATGACGTCGGCCAGCGGGCGCCTGACCGACCTCGCGGTGGAGGTAGGCGACAAGGTCACGCGCGGCCAGATCATCGGGCGCCTCGAACAGCCCGACCTGCTGCCAAAGATAGAGGCGAGCGAAGCGCGCCTGAAGGAAGTACAGGCCCAGTACGACCAGGTCATGGCGGTGGCGGCGCAAAGTGCCGCGCTGCGCGATGCGACCATGGTGCAGCAGCAGCAAAACCTGGCGCACCAGCTGGCATCGGCAGCGCAGCGCCTGAAGCTGGTCAAGGAACGCATCGAGACCCAGGCCAGCCTGTTCCAGCAAGGCCTGATCACCAAGCAAACCATGCTGGCGTCGCAGTTCGAGGCGGCCTCCATCGATCTCGATATGCAGAATATCCACGGCCAGGCCAAGCAGCTCGAAGTGGCGCGGCTCGAGACCAGGAAGCAGAGCGACAACGAGGTCGTGCAGGCGAAAAACCAGCTGGAGGATGCGAAGCGCGCAACCAGCCTGCTGGTCAGGAATGCCAAGACGCTGACCGCGGTGGTCAGCCCGTACACCGGGCGCGTGCTGGAGGTCAAGGCGACCGAGGGACAGCTGGTCGAGCGCGGCACCGACCTGCTGACGGTCGAAGCGTCCGGGCTCGACGTCAATGAACTCGAAGCCTATGTCTACCTGCCTGGGGCGGAAGGCAAGAAAGTCCACAGCGGCATGAAGGTCGAGATCAGCCCGAGCACCGCCAAGCGCGAGGAATTCGGCTACCTGCCGGCCTTCGTGACTACCGTGGCCGACTATCCGTCCACCCAGCAGGGGCTGATGCGGGTGTTCGGCAACGACCGGCTGGTGCAGCAGCTGGCCGGCACGCAGGCACCGATCCAGATCATGGCGGCCCTCAAGCCGGCGTCCAATAACGTCAGCCACTATGCCTGGTCGACCCGCTCGGGCCCGCCGTTTTCGATCCAGAGCAACACCACCTGTTCGGCTTCGATCACGCTGTACGAGCAAAGGCCGATCGCGCTGGTCATCCCGGTCCTAAAGAAATTCGTCGGACTCGAATGAGAGCCCTCATGCAAGCGTCCTTCTTTCACGCCGCGCGTCCAATCGGTTGGCTGCGCGGGGCGACCCGGCGCGCGGCCAAACGCGGCGTGCACACGCCGTCGGTGCTGCAGATGGAGGCGGTCGAATGCGGCGCGGCGTCGCTGTCCATGGTGCTCGGCTATTTCAAAAAGTATGTGCAGCTCGAGCAGTTGCGGATCGCTTGCGGCGTCTCGCGCGACGGCAGCAAGGCCAGCAACATCCTGGCCGCGGCGCGCCAGTACGGCTTGCTGGCGCAGGGTTTCAAGACCGAGCCGGAAGGCTTGCGCACGATCGCCCTGCCGGCCATCATATTCTGGAACTTCAACCATTTCGTCGTGCTCGACGGCTTCGGCGCCGACGACAAGGTCTACATCAACGACCCTGGCATGGGACGGCGCACCGTCACCGCCGACGAGTTCGACCAGTCGTTCACCGGCATCGTGCTGACGTTCGAGCGCGGACCCGACTTTGTGCCGTCGGGCCGGCCACCAAGCCTGCTGGCCGGCCTGCGCCGGCGCCTGGTCGGCGCCAGGAGCGCGGTCACCTATCTGGTCCTGGTCGGCCTTGCGCTGGTGGTCCCCGGCCTGGTGATTCCCGCCTTTACCTCGATCTTCATCGACCAGGTGCTGGTCGAGGGCTTGCACAGCTGGGCCGTCCCGCTGGTGGCTGGCATGTTCGCCACCGCCGTGCTGCTGGCCGCGCTGACCTGGCTCCAGCGCTATTACCTGCTCAAGCTGGAAACGCGGATCGCGCTCAGCACCGCCTCCGCCTTCTTCTGGCATGTGCTGCGCCTGCCCCTGTCGTTCTACAACCAGCGTTCGGCGGGCGACATCGGGGCGCGCGTCGGCATCAACGACCAGGTTGCCCAGATCCTGTCCGAGGACCTGGCCGGCGGGGTGCTCAGCGTGATTACCGCGCTGTTTTTTGCCGCCATCATGCTGTTCTACGATGTCACCATGAGCCTGTTCGCGATCGCCATCGTGATCGCCAATGTGCTGGTGCTGCGTTTCGTGTCGCAGCGCCGCACCGAACTGACGCAGCGCCTGTCCATCGATCACGGCAAGGTGTCCGGCACGTCGATGAACGGCTTGCTGCTGATCGAGTCGCTGAAGGCGTCCGGTGCCGAATCGGATTTCTTCGGGCGCTGGGCCGGCTACCAGGCGCGTTTGCTCAATTCGATCCAGGCAATGAGCCGCAGCTCGATTGCACTCGACCTGCTGCCGAAATTCCTGACCGCGGCCAACAGCGCCCTGCTGCTCGGCCTGGGCGGCATGCGCGTGATGGACGGCGAAATGACGATCGGCACGCTGGTGGCCTTCCAGGCGCTGGTGGCCAGCTTCATCGGACCGACCAATGTGCTGGTGGCGCTGGGCGGCAAAATCCAGGCATTCCAGGGCGACATGGGCCGCCTCGACGACGTCATGTGCTACCCCGCCGAGGACATCGCGGCCATGGATACGGCGCAGACGGAAGTGCATTCGGCCAAGCTGGAAGGCAGCCTGGAACTGCGCAACATCACGTTCGGCTACAGCCGCCTGGCGCCGCCACTGCTGAAGGACTTCAACCTGCTGGTCAAGCCGGGCCAGCGGATCGCGCTGGTGGGCGCCTCGGGCTGCGGCAAGTCGACCATCTCGAAACTGGTGCTGGGATTGTACGAGCTGTGGGGCGGCGAGATCCTGTTCGACGGCAAATCGCGCCAGGCCTGGCCGCGCTGGCAGCTGCTCAATTCGATGGCCGCGGTGGACCAGGATATCGCCCTGTTCTCCGGGACCATCCGCGACAACCTGACCATGTGGGACAGCACCGTGTCGCACGCCGTCATGGTCGAAGCGGCCAAGGACGCCTGCATCCACGACGTGATTTCGAGCCGCCCGGGCGGCTACGACGGCGCCGTGTCCGAAGGCGGCGCCAATTTCAGCGGCGGCCAGCGCCAGCGCCTGGAAATCGCGCGCGCGCTGTGCGCCAACCCGCGCCTGGTGATCCTCGACGAAGCGACCAGCGCGCTCGATCCGCTGACCGAAAAGACGGTCGACGCCAACTTGCGCCGGCGCGGCTGCGCGTGCCTGATCGTGGCGCACCGCCTCAGTTCCATCCGCGACTGCGACGAGATCATCCTGCTCGAGCGCGGCAAGGTGATGGAGCGCGGCACCCACGACACGCTGATGGCATTGAACGGCAACTACGCAAGGCTGATGGAAAATGAATAAGCGACTCATGCCCGATCTCGAATACCGCTTGCTGCAGCTGGGCCGGCGCGGGACCGAACGCGGCCTGCACATCGTCGGAGCCGACTTCCCCGCGTGGTATGTCGAGCGCGGCAAGGTCGACGTGTTCCTCGTCAGCAGTGGCACTCAGGGCGGCACCGGCGCCAGGACGCCCTTGTTTTCGGTCGAGGCGGGACAGCTGCTCAGCGTGCCATCCGCCTGCGCACAAGGCAGCGCGCTGCTGGCGGTGCTGCCCGACATCGGTGCCGAATACCGCTGCATCGAGCGCGCCGAGCTGCTGGACCTGTTCGAGCAGCCGGCCATGCGCGACGCCGCCATGGCGCAGCTGGACCAGCTGGCCGCCAACATCGCGCGCGGCGTCGCCCAGCGCAGGTCGGCGCCCTGCCTGCCGCTCGACACCGGCCGGCGCGCCGCCGACGCCGACCAGGCCCTGTCGCTGGCCCCGGCCACGACGGGCATGTGGCTCTCTCCCGTTTCAGGCACGGTCAGCTATCACGGCATGACCGAGCTTGCGCTGGCGCGCCCGGTGCCGCTGCCGCCCAATACCTGGGTCGGCCTGAGCGCAGGCAGCGAGATCGAAGCCGCCCTGATCCACGAACTGGACCTGTCATGCGACGCGCTGCTGGACGGCGTGGACGCCCTGTTCCTGCACCTGCACCGCTGCGCCATCGCGCAGGCGGAACAAGGCGAAATCGATGAACTCAATCGCCTGCAGGCCAAGCGCGCGCTGAGCAGCCGGGCCATGACCGACGCGCTGGGCGGCTTTGTCTCGCTGTTCCACGACCGCGCGCACGGCGGCGAGCAGATTGCCGGCAGCAATGTGATCCTCAACGCCTGCAAAATCCTCGGCGAGCAGCTCGGCATCACCTTCAAGCCGGCCCCGCCGCCGGTCGACTCGCGCTACAGCGACCCAGTCAAGGCGATCGCGCAAGCGTCGGCCGTGCGCACCCGCGTAGTGGCCCTGAAAGGCGACTGGTGGCTGCACGATAACGGTCCCCTGCTGGTTTTCTCCGAGACCAACAGCATGCCGCACGCTTTGCTGCCGACCCGGCGCGGCCGCTATCGCGCGATCGACCCGGCCACCCGCGAAGAGACCATCGTCGATGCCGAGTTCGCGCAAACCCTGAAGGCGTTTTCGTACACCTTTTATGCGGGGCTGCCGTCGCATGCATTGAGCCTGCGCGACCTGCTGCGCTTTGTCGCGCGCAGCGTGCGCCATGAAGTCGCAACGGTGGCCGCCATTGCACTCGTCAGCGCGCTGCTTGGCATGGCCATCCCGATCGCCAGCGGCTATCTGTTCGACAGCATCTTTCCAGCTGCCGACCGCGCCCAGATGGTGCAGGTGGTGGTGATCCTGTTCGTGGCCAGCCTGGTGACCTTGCTGTTCGAGGCCACCCGTTCGCTGACCATGCTGCGCATCGAAGGCAAGGCTAGCAGCGACTTGCAGGCGGCCGTCTGGGACCGGGTGCTGAACTTGCCGGTGCCGTTCTTCCGCGACTACACGGCCGGCGACCTGGCCACCAGGATCAACGGCATCAACGAAATCCGCCAGGCGCTGTCGGGCACCGTCATTGCGACCGTGATCTCCAGCGTGTTCGCGTCGCTGAACGTGTTCCTGCTGTTCTACTACAGCGCCAGGCTGGCGCTGGTCGCGATCGCGCTGCTGCTGCTGGCGGTCGGCGCCAATCTCGTGATCGGCTATTTCAGCGCAGGCGTGCGGCGCCAGGCGGCCGATGCGAACGGCAAGGTGGCCGGCATGGTGTTCGAGTACCTGGGCGGCGTCGCCAAGCTGCGCATCACCGGATCGGAAGCGCGCGCCTTCGCTAACTGGGCGGCCGGCTTCGGGCGCCAGAAGCGGCTGGCCCTGCGCGCCGGCAGCCTGGCGAACCTGAGCGCGGTGTTCAACGCGGCCTTTCCGCTGGCATCGAACGCGGTGGTGTTCGCCTTCATCGGCCTGGCCGCTGCCCAGACCGAAGCGGCGCGGTTTACGACGAGCGACTTCATCGCCTTCAGCGCGGCCTGGACGATTTTCCTCAATGCCGCGCTGGCGCTGGTCAAGACCGGCATTGAGCTGTTGCCGATCGCCTCGACCTACGAGCGCACCAAGCCGATATTGACCACCCTGCCCGAAGTCGACGAGAGCCGGCCGCATCCTGGCATCCTGGCCGGGGCGATCGAACTGAGCTCGATCCGCTTTGCGTATGCGCCGGACTCCCCGCCCGTCATCGATGACGTGTCGATCTCGATCAAGGCGGGGCAGTTCGTCGCGCTGGTCGGGTCGTCCGGATCGGGCAAGTCCACCTTGCTGCGGCTGATGCTGGGCTTCGAGCAGCCGACCCACGGCGGCGTGTATTACGACGGCCACAACCTGGACGAAGTCGATATCGGCGCGGTCCGGCGCCAGATGGGCGTGGTGCTGCAAGGGGGCCGGCTGATGAGCGGCGACATCTACACCAACATCGTCGGCGCCAACAGCCTGACGCTGGACGATGCGTGGGCCGCCGCGCGCGCCTGCGGCCTCGATCACGATATCAACGCCATGCCGATGGGGATGCACACGCTCGTCAGCGAGGGCGGCGGCACGCTGTCCGGCGGCCAGCGCCAGCGCCTGCTGATCGCGCGCGCCATCGTCAACAAACCGAAGATCGTCTTTTTCGACGAGGCCACCAGTGCGCTCGACAACCAGAGCCAGGCCATCGTCAGCGCCAGCATGGAAAAGCTGCAGGCAACGCGGGTGGTGATCGCGCACCGGCTAAGCACAATCATCAACGCCGACTGCATTTACGTGCTCGACAAAGGCAAGGTCGCGCAAAGCGGCTCGTATGAAGAATTGATGCACCAGGGCGGTCTGTTCGCCGAACTGGCAAAACGCCAGATGGCATAGGAGTGGAACCACGTATGAAGACCGCGCTTAGCTTGTTGTTCATCCTCGTCACGTTGGCCGCCTGCGAGAAGGCGCCGATCGCGCAGCAGCGCGCCGAGCACCTGGCCCAGGCGCAGGGCGACATCACCGTGGCCGTGGCCTGGCCGCTGAAGTCGGCCAAGGCCACGCTGGTCAAGGGCGCGCAGCTGGCCGCTGATGAAATCAATGGCAACGGCGGCATCCTGGGCGGGCGCAAGATCAAGCTGCTGCTCAAGGACGATGCCGGCTCGCTCAACACCGGACGCCAGGTGGCGCAGGAAATCGCCAACGACATCGACGTGGCCGCCGTCATTGGCCACTTGAATACCTACATCGCTGCGCCCGCGTCGCTGATCTACGAACGCGCCGGACTGGTGATGATCACGCCTGGCGCCAGCGGCCAGAAGATCACCGAGCAAGGCGGCCAGCTGGTATTTCGCAGCCTGGCCGGCAACCGCGACCAAGGCCGCCAGATCGGCGACTATGCGGCAGCCCAGGGCTACAAACGGATCGCGATCTACTACATCAAGAACGACTATGGCATCGACCTGGCCAATTACTTCGAGCAGCGCGCGCGCGAACTGGGCATCACCGTGGTCGATCGCCGTTCGTACGACATGGGCGGCGACGACCATGGGACGACGTTGGGGAACTGGGCGTCGTTCCTGAAGATCGATGCAATCTTCCTGGTCGGCTCGCTGCCGGAAGGCGGACAAATCCTGCGCGAGATACGCGGCGCCGGCCTGAACATGCCGGTGTTCGGCGGCGCCGGACTCGATTCGCCCGATCTGATCAAGCTGGGCGGACCGAGCGTTGAAGGCACCGTGGTGTTTTCGCTGTTTAACCTGAACGATCCGCGGCCTGCCGTGCTGGCCTTCGACCAGCGCTACCAGGCGAAGTATGGCTTGCTGCCGGACGCCACCGCGGCGCAGGGCTATGACACGCTCAAGCTGCTGGCGCACGCCATGGTGGCGGCGCACAGCACTGTCCCGGCCAAGGTCGCCGGCGCCCTGCGCGAGGTCAAGGGCTGGAGCGGCGTCACCGGCGAACACACCTTCGACGACAAGGGCGACCTGGTTGCCAAGCCGCTCGCCAAGGTGGTCGTCACGGGCGGGAAATTCGTTTATTTCCCCACCACGCCGCTGGTCAGCTACCGTCCGTGAGCGGCCATGCCGAAGGATAGCCACCTGAAGGAAGCGCCGCCGGCCAGCGCCAGCGTGCGCCTGCTGCACCCCTATTTTGTGCTGCGCGTCGCCGGCGAACCCTGCGCGCGCTGGCACCGGCTGCACGACGGCGCTACCGGCGCCGCTTTGCAGCAGATGCAGGCGTGGCGCGAACGGATCGCGCAGATTGGGCCGGCCGCCTGCGCCGCACTGGAGAGCGCCATCGCGCTGGCGGGCGAGCAGCGTGACGCCCGGCGCGCGCTGCTCACAGCCAAGCGCGCCGTATTCAACGGCAAACCGTTCACGCTGGACGACGAAGTGATCGCCGCCTGCTGCGCGCCTGATCAAAGCGCCGTGCTGGCCGAACTGAAGGAACTCGCGGCGCAGCTTGGCGCAGCCGCAAGCGGATTCGCGGCGCTGTTCGACACTGAACTCGCACGCTCCGTGCAACGCCTGCGCAGCGCCGCCTTTGACGCTCCCGCGCTGATGGGCGGTATCCACCACACCAATGCACAGCTGCATGCACTGGTCGAGCGCTGGCTGCGCGACGGCGCGCCAAGCGAAGGCAAGTCGGTCCGCAGGCTGCAATCGACTTTGCTCGACTACGCGATGCGTGCGGCGTTCAAGACCAGTCCCCTGTCGTCATTCACGCCCGTCATCGCCGGCGCCTGGCGTAGCGGCGCGAGTGTTGACATCGATCTCGGCGAGCGCGCCATGTCAACGAAAGTGCGCTTCAATCACGCCTGGTTGCTGGACCTGCTGGAAGGGGTATGGCGCGACCCCGCGTGCGTGGGCGACGAATTTCCACTCGCATTGAATCCGACCATCCGTATCGACAACGCCGAGCTGCACTGGCAACAACTGATGCAGTCGGATTCACGGCACGGAAAATTCTGGGGTGCTGCCCACCCGCAGCGCAAGATCGCCCTCAGCACGCCGGTCAGCATACTGATCGCGACGGCGGCGCAGATGGACGGGCCGCTGAACCTGGCCACCATCACGCGAGCGCTGGCGCGGCAGCTGCCCGCGCACGCGCACGCCGACGTTCGGTATTTCGTCGAAACCATGCTGGCGCTGAACCTGCTGCATCCGCGCTGGGAACGCTTTGAGCAGGATGACCTGCTTGCCGATACGCTGCAATTGTCCAAGCAGTTGCAGGGGCCGATGCGCGAACAGCTTGGTGCAGGTGCGGAGGTAAGCAAATTGGCGACCCGGTATGAGAAGGCGGACCTGGACGCGCGCGTGCCGTTGCGGCGCCAGATCGAGGAGGCGGCAGAAAGCATGCGCGGCCTTCCCGGCCGCTCCTCAGCGCCGGTGTTCTTCGAAGACTGCGGCTTTGACGGCGCGCGCCTGCTTGCCGATCCAGACCAGTGGCAAGCGATCCTCGACGATCTGCGGGCATGGCTGGCCTTGCAGCCGCTGTTCGACAAAGGCACTCCGCTGCAGTCCTGGCTGGCCGGCCGCTTTATCGCCGCGCATGGCGCCGACGGCGTCTGCACCGATATCGAAGGCTTCATCCGCGAACTCGGCCCGCTACCGGAAATGACGCCGTGCGCCGCCATGCTCACGCTGAAAAACGCGGTGCTCGACGCGGCGCTGGGCGCCGGCGACGGGCAAGCCGAAGTCCGGCTCGATGCGGCATGGTGCGACGCGCTGGCGCAGCGCATGCCCGCGACCGTGCGCCGGCGCGGCGTGTCGCAAGTGTTCTTTGGACAGCGTGCCGGTCCGGCCGGCTTCGTCGTGAACCGCGTGTATCCAGGCGCGTCGATGCTGATGTCGCGTTTCATGACGGCGCTGTCGGAACCGGAGCTGGCGTCCGTGCGCGCCTATATCGGCAGCCGCTCCCCCGATGGCCGGTACCTGGAGCTGCCCGGCGTATTCGGGTTCAACGGAAATCTCCATCCGCGCCTGGCCGAGGGCGAAGTGCTGCTGGCGGGAGCGCGGGCCGGCAGCCCCGGACTGGTGCGCCATAATATGTCAGAGCTGTGCCTCGTGTACAACGCCGCAACCGATCGCCTCGATGTGCGCGACGCCAGCGGCATGGCGCACGACCTTTATTATTTCGGCTTCCTGCTGGCCAGGAATTTGCCGCAGGCGTATCAACTATTGGCGCGCAACGTCTCGACCATCCCCGAATTGTGGGAAGCGCTGCGCGACCGGCACGACGAGCAGCCATTGCACCTGCCGCGCGTGTCGGTCGGTACTGTCGTGGTGTCGCGCCGGACCTGGATTATTCCGCGCGCCTTGCTGCCGGATCCGGCCGCCCCGGTCCATGCGTTTGCGCTGGCCTTGCACGCGCTGCGCGTCCGCTTCGCGCTCCCCGCCGAAGTCTTCGTCCGGCTCGGCGCCAGCCTTTCCAAGCCCTTCTATGTCCATCTCGACAGCCCGCTGCATGTGCGCCAGCTGGCCGGCGCCTTGCGCACCACGGAATCGAGCGCCTGCCTGCAAGAGGCGCTGCCGCAACCGGGCGTGGGCACCGTGCGCTGGAAGGGCCGCGATCATGTGGCGGAAATGCAGATCGAATTGACGCTGACCGGCGAATCCACCAAGACTAGCGTATGACCTGGCGATCCCTCCACCTGTACCTGGCCGACCCGGCCAGCACCGACGCCTTCCTGCTGGAGGTGATCGGCCCGACGCTGGCCGCGTACTGCAGCAGCGGGCAAGCGGGCAGCTGGTTCTACATGCGCTATTGGGAAGGCGGGCCGCACATTCGCCTGCGCGTCAAGGATATGCCGGACGACGCCTTCGCGCTGTTGATGACGGCCTTGCGCGAACGCTTTTTGCACTACCACGGAGATGACCGCGGCCTGGCGCGCGCGTACCCGGACGAAATGGTGTTCGAGCGTCCTGGCGTCGATGCCGAGGCGCGCCGCTGGCTGCCGCAAGGGACGGTCAGCGAGATCGCTTACGAGCCGGAGATGCTCAGGTATGGCGGGCCGCATGCGATGGCCAGCAGCGAACGCCTGTTTTCCCTGTCCACCGAACTGGCCTTGCAGGTGATCGGCGCCGCAGCGGCAGGAACCGCGCGCCAGTCCAGCGGCCTGCTGCTCACCAGCGTGGCGCTGGCGGCGGCGACCAGGGACCATGACGGCCTGCTCGCTTTTCTGTACCGGATGAAGCAGACCTGGCAAAAGATCGCCGGCGATGCGCGCCACCTGGAGGCGCAGGCCGAACGCGTCGCCTTGGCGCAGCGCAGGCGCTACCTTGACTTGATCCGGCTGCTGCAGGCGGGCGGCGCGGCGCCGCATGGCCAGGCCGGCACATGGTGGCACATGCTGCAGCAGGCGGTGCGCGAATGGCGGCAACTGGCCGCGCGCGGCGCGTTGATGTGCCCCGTGACGCAGCAATGGGTCACCGAGCCAGGACTGGAGCGCGCCATCGCGGCCCTGGTCGATTCGCACATCCATATGATGAACAATCGCCTTGGCCTGGCCCCGGCGGTCGAATATTGGTACGCGCATATGCTCGCCCATGCCGCGCATGGCTGTGCCGGCAAACGACAGCAGGGAAGAAAATCATGTGCAAAATGAATATACTTAAGGCATTATTTCTCTGACATTTCAACGATGCCCGCGTATTCAGCGAGCGCGCCAGCCCACCGTCATTTAGCTATGTAGACCAATGAAAAATTCGCTGATTTTCGCCCTGCTAATTTTTACTTCTCTGTGTCAAACAGCGGGCGCAGAGCCGCTCGCCCCCGTATCCGTCAGCCTGAGCCTGACCCACACCGGCGCCGACAAATGGCGGGCCGATTACGTGTTCGGCGAAGCGGTCGATGGCCTGCGCCTGGGACCGGCGCTCGCCGGCTACCGCAAGCAGGCCTGGCGCGTGTTGACGCCCGGGCTCGCGCTGGTCGAGACGGACGGGCAGGAAGCGATCCGCGGCAGCGGCAAGCCAGTGACGGCGCTGTCCGTCGAAGTGACGCTGTTCCTGCCGTACGCGATGAATAACTACACGCCATTCGACCGCTTTTCCGACGGCGGAACGGATGTGTACACGGGCTTCTTCGACGGCGAGGCCATGCAGGGCGAGCACGCGCGGCCGCTGCGCCTGTCGCTTCACCTGACGGGATTGGCCGATGAACATGTGATCACCCCGGTCTTGAGCGCGCCCGGCGACGCCGGCTACGCGTATTTCGGACCGCGCAAACCGGCAACGGCGGGCGCGGCGACCCTGATACTCGATCCGCGCACGCCCGACTGGATGGCGGCCATGCTGCTCGAGACGACGGCCACCATCAGCACGTTTTACGAGAAGGCGTTCCAGCGCAAGCTGGGCTACCAGCCGCTGCTGCTGCTATCGATCGGCAATCTCGAACAGCCAGGCCTGTCGGTCAAGGGTGGCGCGATCGGCAAGCAGGTCGTGTACCGGCTCGAGGGCAAAGCGCTGATGGGCGGCTCGCCGACAGTGCGGCAATACTGCATGGAGCTGATCGCGCATGAACTTGCCCATGTCTGGCAATCGAATGTCGCGCGCGGCGGCATCGGCGAGAAGGAAGCGTGGATCCACGAAGGGGGCGCCGAAGCGATCGCCGTGGCCGCCTTGCGCCAGAGCGGCTTGTTCGGCAAGGATGAGGCCGCGCTGTATGCAAGCAAACTGATCGACGAATGTGCGGCGCTCAAGGGCAGCGTCGACAGCTACCGCGGCGTGTATGCCTGCGGCTTCAAGCGCTTTGCCGACTACGACCAGGACATCTTCGCGCTCTGGAAGGCGATGATGGAAACGAGCGAAACGAGCGGCGAGGTGTATTCGACGGCGATGATCGATGCCGTGCGCCAGCGCCCGGGCAAGCTGCCGGCGGCGCCGCACTGAGCGGTAATATAGGCACGCGCCTGGCTGCCGTCGCGATTGACGGCGTACCGGCCGGGCGCAAAAAAAGCCCCGCTATCCGGAGGATGAGCGGGGCTTTTTTGACACCCGGCCGCAGCCGGTTCCCGTGCCGAGGTCAGACGTTGAACAGGAAGTTCAGCACGTCGCCATCCTTGACCACGTATTCCTTGCCCTCGGCGCGCATCTTGCCCACTTCCTTGGCGCCCGCTTCGCCCTTGTAGGCGACGAAGTCATCGTAGGCAATGGTTTGCGCGCGGATGAAGCCGCGTTCGAAGTCGGTGTGGATCACGCCGGCCGCCTGCGGCGCGGTGTCGCCCACGTGGATGGTCCAGGCGCGCACTTCCTTGACGCCGGCGGTGAAGTAGGTCTGCAGGCCGAGCAGCTTGTAGGCGGCGCGGATCAAGCGGTCCAGGCCCGGCTCTTCCATGCCCATGTCGGACAGGAAAGCGCCCTTGTCGGCGTCGTCCAGGTCGGCGATTTCCGATTCGATCGAGGCGCAGATCGCCACGATAGGCGCGTTCTGCGCCTTCGCGTAGGCGGTCAGCTGGTCCAGCAGCGGATTGTCCTTGAAGCCGGTGTCGGACACGTTGGCCACGTACATGGCCGGCTTGGCGGTGATCAGGCACAGCGGCTTGATCAGCAGCATTTCCTCGGCGTCCAGGCCCATCGCGCGCACCGGCTTGGCGTCGTTCAGGAACGGCATCATGCGCTCCATCACGGCCAGCAGCTTGGCGGCGTCCTTGTCGCCCGAACGGGCTTTCTTGTTTTCGCGGTGGATCGCCTTTTCGACCGTGCCCATGTCGGCCAGCGCCAGCTCGGTCTGGATCACTTCGATGTCGTCCAGCGGGCTGATCTTGCCGGCCACGTGGATCACGTTGTCGTCTTCGAAGCAGCGCACCACGTTGACGATGGCGTCGGTCTCGCGGATGTGCGACAGGAACTGGTTGCCCAGGCCCTCGCCCTTCGACGCGCCGGCGACCAGGCCGGCGATGTCGACGAACTCGACGATGGCGTTGACCATGCGCTCGGGCTTGACGATCAGGGCCAGCGCATCCATGCGCGGGTCCGGCACTTCGACCACGCCGACGTTCGGCTCGATCGTGCAGAACGGGTAGTTTTCAGCCGGGATGCCAGCCTTGGTCAGCGCATTGAAAAGGGTGGACTTGCCGACGTTGGGCAGGCCGACGATGCCGCATTGGAGACTCATGGGGAATGCTTTCTAATTCGATGGACGATGGGCGCACGCGGGCGTGGGCCCCACAACCCCACATTGTAACCTCGGACGCGAAGTAAGGCCTAAAAACCGGCTGCCGGCGCTGTCGTTACAGCAACGCGGCGATCGCGTGCGACAGTTCGGCCATCGAATCGGCGACCCGGCAGGCGCCGTCGAAGCCGTAGTGGCGCGTGCGTCGTTCGGCGTCGACCAGCACGCTGTCGTTGTCCCGCAGGATGGCCTCGATCGTCAGATCGCCTGGATGCGCGACAGATCGGGATGGGCCACGAAGGCGGCGAACTCGTCGCGCAGGCGCTGGCCCTCGGCCATCGCCTTTTCCCAGTTCAGCGTGCGCGCCTTGTGATCGAGGCCGTAGTAATCAAAATCCTGGCGATCCGGCAATTTATTGCGCGGCAAAGTGCGCAGGAAGGCCGGGGTGGGCGCGACGATGATCACGTTGTCAAGCCAGCCGCGGTTGGCGCCGCGCGCCGCACGGCGCCACGGCATGGCCTTGTCGAGCCAGCCGGGCACGATGTGCTGGTTGAAGTGCGGATACAAGACCAGCTCGCCCGGCGCCAGGCGCGAATACGGCAGCGCCAGGTTGTAATCGATGATGCCGCCATCCCAGTAAGTGCCGGCCGGTGCATCGGCGATCGCGCGCACCGGCTTCATCACCAGCGGCAAGGTGCCCGAAGCCAGCAGCGCCGCACCGAGGTTGGCGGCGCTGAGGGTGCTGAAATGCGTCGTGAAATTGTCGAAGCGCTGGGTCAGCCAAGCCGGCGCGCCGCGCCCGTCGCTGACCACCACGCGTTCGAGCATATGGGCCAGGCGCTCGCGCGAGACCAGGTTCTGCAAGGTCGCGGCCACGAAGCCGGCCATCTCGGCGCGCCGGTGCGCCGGATTGGCCAGGCCGCGCAAGCCACGCACCGTCAGCATGTGCAGGCGGTGGTGCGGATGGTTGAGGACTTCATGCTCATGGCCGCCCAGGAAGTCGGTCAGCAGTTGCTGGCAGACGTCGTCGATCTGCTGCGGCGATGGCTTGGCCGTGGTGTAGCGCTGATCGCAATAGAGCTCGCCGAAGCGGGCGAACGCGGCCACCGGATCGGCATGGCAGGCCGCCGTCATGCGCCAGGCGCCGATCGACGCGCCGATCAATGCGCGTTCGCGCGGCGCGTCGGCAAACCAGCTGCCGAACAGCCACTGGTCGAAGGCCTGGAAGATCAGCCCTTTGGGACCGCCCGCGGCGGCTGGCACGATCGCCACGTCGCTGGCGCGCAGGCCATGCGCGCGGATGTGGGCCAGCGCGCGCGGGCCAGCATGGAAAGAAAGTGCGTTCATCGCCTAATTATCGCGGCTGGGCCTGGCACCGTCCAGCGCACGCGCAAACTCCAGCGACAGCTGGAAACGGCTATTTTTCACACGCATTCGTCGCAAGTGACATCGCCACAAAGCCTCTCGTGTTGTTGGTGACGGCAATCGCACAAGTTCCGCCGATGCTCAGGCCCGGTGTGCTGGCGGGCATGTCGCCCAAATAAATGGCATAGCGCATTCCTGCTTCAAACAAGACCCGCGAATACAGGCTGCACGTCACATTTCCGGCCAGCGTGCGCTCATAATGCAGCGTAGTTGCCTGGCCGCCCGCGACAGCCAACTGTTTTACCAGGTCACCTGGCACGCCAGATGGCCCACCATGAAAGAGAATGCGCGACTTGGGAATATCCCGCTCACAGGATTCAATCACCGATAACTTGACGGACCCGTCTTGCCCAAGGATCGCAGGCACATGGAGGTCCACCAGCGTCGGCGCCAATTTCCCTCCCGATACGGGCACGCCTTGCGATGCGCACCCGACCAGGGCGACGCTGAGCGCAACAAGAAATAATTGCCTGAGCATTTGGTTTTCCTAGACTGTGTGGAGCTGCATGGTGGCGATGTCGAATTTGCCTTCGATCGCCAGCGGCAGGATGCGCAGACTCTTTTCGATGGCTTCTTCGATCAGCACCTGCTCTTCTTTGCGCGGGCGGTGCAGCACATAGTCGGCCACCGCCTGTTGGGAAGCGGCGGTGCGCGGATGGCCGATGCCGAGCCGCAAGCGCCAGTAATCCTGGGTGCCCAGCGCGGCGGTAATATCCTTGAGACCATTGTGCCCGCCCGACGAGCCGCCCTTCTTCATCTTGACAATGCCGGGCGCCAGGTCGAGCTCGTCGTGCACGACCAGCACTTCATCGGGATTGATCTTGAAAAAGCGCGCCAGCCCGCCCACCGACTGGCCGGAGCGGTTCATGAAGGTTTGCGGTTCGAGCAGCCACACTTCCTGGCCCTGGATGACGGTCTTGGCGACCAGCGCGTTAAAGCGCGACTCGCGCTGCAAACGGCAGCCGGGCAGGCTGTTGGCCAGGTTGTCGACCAGCCAGAAGCCGGCGTTGTGGCGGGTCACTTCGTATTCGGGGCCGGGGTTGCCCAGGCCGACGATCAGGCGAATTGGCATGGTGTCTTATCGGTAAAGTTAAAAAAACCCGCAGGGCTTGCGCCGAGCGGGTTTTCGACCGGCAGCCGCGCGAACGCGGCCTTCGATATTACTTCTTTTTGCCGGCTGGCTTGGCAGCAGCGGCAGGAGCAGCAGCGGCTTCAGCGGTTGCGGTTGCGTCAGCGGCAACGTGGCCAGCTGGCACAGCAGCGGTAGCGACGGTCTGGTTGCGGCCGTGGGTGATCGCGGTCACGCCGTTAGGCAGGACCAGGTCGTTCACGTGGATCGAGTGACCGACGTCGATGGTCGACAGGTCAACGGTGATGAACTCAGGCAGGTCGGTTGCCAGGCACGATACTTCCAGCTCGGCCAGCACGTGCGAGATGATCGCGCCGTGCAGTTTGACTGCTGGCGAGACGTCGGCGTTGGCGAAGTGCAGGGCGATTTTCTTGTGCAGCTTGCTGGTGGCGTCGACGCGCTGGAAGTCAGCGTGCAGGACCAATTGCTTAAATGCGTGCATCTGGAAGTCGCGCAGCAGCACTGGCTGGGTCGTGCCGTCGATTTCCATTTCCAGCACGGAACCGTGGAACGCTTCTTTTTTGAGCGCGTGGTACAGGGCATTGCCGTCCAGCTGGATCATCACTGGGGCTTCGGCGCCACCGTAGATGATGCCTGGGGTTTTGCCAGAAATACGCAGGCGGCGGCTCGCTCCGGACCCCTGCAAAGTGCGATTGAATGCGATAACTTTCATGTGTTGCTCCAAAAATTGCAGGGCTTGATTGCCCTGCGGTGTGAAAACCCCCGCGACCAGGGGTTTTCGAAAACGGCCGTGTCACCACGCCCGGAAAAAAGTCTGCCTGCGGGACAGAAAAGCGACGCACCCCGAAACCGGGGTCAGGCCCTCAAGTGAAACACCTGGGTCTGACCCCGGTTTCGGGGCGCGCCGCTTTTCCGCCCTCAGGGCGGCCTGGCTACAGCCTTTTAATCGATAAACAGCGACATCACCGAGTCGCCCTTGCTGATCCGCTTGAACGTCTCGGCCAGCAAAGGTGCGCAGGTCAGCTGGCGGATCTTGCTGCATGCCAGGGCTGCCGCGGACAGCGGGATGGTGTCGCACACCACCAGCTCGTCGAGTGGCGAAGCCGCGATGCGGTCGATCGCCGGGCCCGACAGGACCGGGTGGGTACAGTAAGCAATCACTTTCTTGGCGCCGCGCTCCTTGAGCACTTCGGCTGCCTTGGTCAGCGTGCCGGCGGTATCGACCATGTCATCCATGATCACGCAGTTGCGGCCTTCGACTTCACCAATGATGTTCATCACTTCCGACACGTTCGCCTTCGGGCGCCGTTTGTCGATGATGGCCAGGTCGCAGCCGAGGCGCTTGGCCAGCGCGCGTGCGCGCACCACGCCGCCGACGTCGGGCGAGACGACCAGCAGGTCGTCGTAGTTGCGCTTTTGCAGGTCGCCCAGCAGGATCGGCGACGCGTAAATATTGTCCACCGGAATATCGAAGAAGCCCTGGATCTGGTCGGCGTGCAAGTCCATGATCAGGACCCGTTCGACGCCGGCTTTTTCCAGCATGTTGGCCACCACCTTGGCCGAGATGGCCACCCGCGCCGAACGCGGACGGCGGTCCTGGCGGGCATAGCCGAAATACGGGATCGCGGCGGTGATGCGGCCAGCCGAGGCGCGCTTGAGGGCGTCGACCATCAGGATGATTTCCATCAGGCTGTCGTTGGTAGGAGCACAAGTCGACTGCAGCACGAACACGTCTTTACCGCGGACGTTTTCGTTGATTTCGACCATCACTTCGCCATCCGAGAACTTGGACACGACTGCTTTGCCAAGTGGAATGCCGAGGTTTTTTGCGACTCCTTCTGCCAGCGCCGGATTAGCGTTGCCGGTAAAAACCATCAGGTTTTCGTAAGCCATGGGAGTCCCAAGAGGTAAGCGTTGATTATTTCTTGAATGTCGGCCACCAGACCAGGCTGGGTGCCGCTTGTACTAAAAGGTGACTCGCTGAGAGCGAGGCCACCGAGTCCGCCTGCTGGACGCGTACTTCGCATCGACAGATCAGGCTAAACGAATGGCAGGGGAACAAGGAGTCGAACCTTGGTATGCTGGAATCAAAATCCAGTGCCTTAACCAGCTTGGCGATTCCCCTACGCAACTGACTGCTTGCCGTCACATCTGACGCATTTTATCGTCAAACCCAACGCCAAGCCAAATTTTATACTATAACGCCGTCAACCTGCAACAGCGCCTGCAGCGGATGGCGCGCCAGCGAGCGGGCTTTCCAGGCGTTCCAGACCGCTGGCATCTGGCCCAGCACCGTGTCCGCTTCGCCCTGACTGGAGAACGCGCAAAACACGCACGCTCCGGAGCCGGTCATCCTGGCATCGCCGTACTGCCCCAGCCATTCAACCGCTTGTGCTACCTGCGGGAACAGACCGGAGGCCACAGCCTGCAAGTCGTTCTTGCCAAACTCCCGCAAGTCTGTTCGACTCATCAGGTGCCTGGAAAAGTCCGCTATTCTGACGGGTTTCGTGTCCCTTGTCAAATGCTCGGCGCAAAAAATTGCCGCGGTGGGCACGGCAACGCCGGGTTCGATAACCACGTACCAACATTCCGGCGTGGCGACCGGCTGCAGCGCCTCCCCCACCCCTTCGGCAAAGGCGTTCTCGCCGAAAATGAAGAAGGGAATGTCCGCACCCAGCGGCAAGGCCAGCGCCATCAATTCCTCGCGTGACAGGCCGCTGTGCCACAGGGCGTTGGCCACCATCAGCGCGGTGGCCGCGTCGGACGAACCGCCGCCCAGCCCGCCGCCCATCGGCAAGCGTTTGTCGATCGCGATGTCCATGCCCGGTTGCATGCCGTGGCGGCGCGCGTGCTCGGCCTGGAGCAGCAGCAAGGCGCGCACGATCAGGTCCTGCGCTTCGGGCACGCCCGCCACGTCGGTGCTGCGCCGGATGCGCGCATCGGCGCGCACGTCGAAATGCAGCACATCGCCGTGGTCGAGCAGCTGGAACACGGTTTGCAGCAGATGGTAGCCGTCCGCGCGGCGCCCGTTCACGTGCAGGAACAGGTTCAGCTTGGCCGGGGCCGGACAGCCGTGCAGGGAGGAGCGCGCCATGCTCAGCCCTGCCGGTCGAGGACGATGCGCAGCACCAGCGCGCCGCCGGCGGCGTTGGCGGCGCGCTCGGCATCGATGCGCTTGGGCACCGGCTGCGCGGCCTGGTCGTCCTGCCAGCTGACGAAGGTCAGGTTCCAGCCGTCGGCCGTGGTCACCCTGTTGGTGGCCGGCGAGGCGGCGAAGCGCTTGCCGCCGGCGCCAGTCGCATAGCCTTGCAGCCAGTCGCGCATGCCCGACACCGGCAGCGGCCAGCCCAGCGTCTGCGCGGTCAGCGTGTCGATGTCCTTCGCCACGCGCGGCGCCTTCTCGCCCTGGGTCAGGGTGGCGGCCTGCGGCGTGACCTTGATCATGGCCACCGTCTGGCCCAGCGGCGACAGCAGGCTGGCGTCGACCGCGCCCGGGGTCTGGCTCCAGGTGAACTTGACCGAGATGGTGTCAGGCTTGCCGTCTTTTTCGAAGTTGACCAGCAGGTGTCCGGACAGCTCGATGGCGTCGCGGTAGGCGGCCACCGGGGCCTGCGACAGCACGCCGGTGGTGGCGCAGGCAGACAGCAGTGCGCAGGCGCAGGCCGTGGCCAGGGCGGGGAGTAGGCGTTGGAAGTTCATTGAGCGGGTCCGGGTGCGCTGAAAAACGCAATTATAGGGGAGCGGCCAGCCGGCGGCGCATGCCGCCTTCGTCCTCGCGAACGACGGCAAAGGGATTGCTGTGTCGTCGTTTCTACGTTACAGGCTCAGGTGCAGGCGCGCGAGCGTGCTCTTGAGCGCGTCGTTCTTCGGATCCTTGGCGCGCGCTTCGCGCAGCAATTTTTGGGCGTCGGCCTTCTGGCCCTTGTGCCACAGCACTTCGCCCAGGTGCACGGCGATGTCAACGTCGCTGCGCAAGGCGTAGGCGCGGCGCAAATTCGATTCGGCTTCATCGAGGTTGCCCAGCCGGTACTGGACCCAGCCCATGCTGTCCATGATGAAGGGGTCGCCCGGCGCCATTTTCAAGGCCTTGTCGATCAGCGCCAGCGCTTCGGGCAGGCGCACGTTGCGTTCGGCCAGCGAATAACCGAGCGCGTTGTAGGCCTGGTGGTTGTCGGGCGCCTGCGCCATCACGGCGCGCAAGCTCGTTTCCATCACTTCCATGCGGCCGGTCTTTTCGGCCATCAGCGCGTAGTCGTACAACAGGTCTGGATTTAGCGGAAAGCGCTTGGCGCCGTCGGCCAAGAGCGCGTACGCCGCCTCGCCGCTGCCGGCTTCGCGCAGCAAGTGCGCCTGCGTGACCAGCACCTGGGCCTGCTGCGCCGGCTCATCGGTCTTGAGCGACGCAAGGAAAATGCGCGCGCCGGCCAGGTCGCCGTCGCCCGCCATCAGCTGGCCGCGCTTGAGCTGGGCGGCAAAGAAGGTGGACGGATCATCCTCGCCGATCCGGCCCAGCCAGCGCGATGCCGCCTTCAGGTCGCCGCGCTCCTCGGCCAGCTGCGCCAGGATCAACAGGACCTTGCCGGGGTCGCGCTGCTCGTCGGGATCCTGATCGAGCACCTCGATGAAGCGGGCGAAATAGCGTTCGGCGGCCAGCTTGTCGTTCAGCTGCATCGACATGATGCCCAGCGCGTTGAGCGTGCCGGCGTTGTCGGGTTGGTCGGCCAGCATTGCTTCGAACTGCTTGCGCGCCAGCGCGTACTGTTTCTGGGTCACCAGCACGCGCGCGTGGGCCGAGCGCACCTCGCGCGCTTTCGGATTCGCTTCCAGGAATTTGGCCAGCAGCGCGCTGACCGCGTCCGGATCGGTGCTGACCTGGGCCAGCGTCAGCACCGCGATTTCGGAGTCGGGCTTGAGTGCCAGTGCAGCGCGCGCGTGGGTCTCGGCCAGCGCGGTTTCGCCGCGCGCAAACGCGCCCTGGGCCAGCAGCACGCGGGCCTCGAAAGTCTGCGCGTACGGCGCCATCAATTTGTCGAGCAGCGCTTCGGCGCCGGCCTTGTTGGCGGCGCGCGCCAGGTATTGCTGGGTTTGGAACATGACCACGCCGCGCGCGGCCGGCCCGGCGTCGCGCAGGCGTTGTTCAAGAATCCGCCCGGCTTCGCCCAGGTCGTCGGCGTTGAGCGCCAGCGCCAGGAAGTATTGCGCCGCCTCGTCGGAATCGGGCGCCAGTTCGCGCCACAGGCGCACCGCCACCAGCGCTTCGCCTTCCTGCTTGACCGCCATGGCCATGTCGGCGGCGCGCCGCGCCAGGCGCGGGTCGCGCGTGCGCTGGGCCTGGCCCAGCATGGTCAGGTAGGGGCCGTGCCAGCTGCCATTTTGAAACTCCAGCTCGGCCTTCATCAGCGAGTACAACAGCTCGCCGGTCAAGGGCACCTTGGGCAGGTTGGCGTCCTCGCTGCCGAATTCCTCGTCGGGCGCGGCGGGCGCCGGCGCGTCGGCCGCGGCCGGCATCGCTTCAATGGGCGCCGCCATGGCATCGCCCGGCGCCAGGGGCGCCAGCGCGCACGCCGATAACAGGCCCGACAGGGTTACAATGACGAAAGCGTTTTTCAAGGCAATTCCCGGATGACAGCAGGTATCTTCAATTCTACGCCAGCCGTACGCGTTTTCACCACGAACCGATCTTTTTAATGCCCGAATTGCCAGAAGTGGAAGTCACCCGGCGCGGTGTCGCGCCGCACATCGAAGGACGCGTCGTCGAGCGCGTGCTGACGCGCCGCGACGGCCTGCGCTGGCCGTTCCCGCCCGGCTTGTCGGCGCTGCTGGCAGGGAAGACCATTTTGCATACCGGCAGGCGCGGCAAGTACTTGCTGATCGGTTTTGCGCACGGCACCTTGATCATCCACCTCGGCATGTCGGGCCATTTGCGGGTGCTGCCAGCCGATACGCCGGCCAGGAAACATGATCATTTTGATCTCGTCGTGCGCGGTGCGGATGGCTTGCAGGCGCTGCGCCTGCACGACCCGCGCCGCTTTGGCGCGGTGCTGTGGCACGCGGCCGACGACGGCGAACTGGCGCAGCATGTGCTGCTGCGCGGCCTCGGTGTCGAGCCGCTCGAAGACGGGTTTTCCGGCGCCCTGCTGTACCGCGCGACACGGCGCCGCAGTGCGCCGATCAAGCAGGTGCTGCTGGCCGGCGACCTGGTGGTCGGGGTGGGCAATATTTATGCGTGCGAGAGCCTGTTTCGGGCCGGCATCAACCCGAAAACGGCGGCCGCGCGCATCGGGCGTGGCCGTTATGACAAGCTGGCCCAGGCCATCCGCGAGATCCTGGCCGAGGCGATTGTGCAAGGAGGCAGCACTTTGCGTGACTTTATTGCGGTGAATGGCCAATCGGGCTATTTCCAACAGACATATTTCG
Source organism: Massilia sp. (assembly GCA_025359245.1). Classification (GTDB taxonomy): domain Bacteria; phylum Pseudomonadota; class Gammaproteobacteria; order Burkholderiales; family Burkholderiaceae_D; genus Telluria_A. The sequence continues at coordinate 13,098 of JANYGW010000101.1, read as the reverse complement.
TCTATGATCGTACTGGAGTGCCCTGCCGCAACTGTGGTTCCGAAATACGCCAGATCAAGCAGGGACAGCGGTCTACTTTTTATTGTGTCATCTGTCAAAAATGACAAGAATGCCGGTTCCGCACATGGACCGGCGCGCGAGGGCAATGTGAGCATAATGGTTCAGGATTTTCAGACGTACACGGTGTGGCGCCAGGCAGTGGTCAAGGCGCTCGAAAACTACCGCAGCTGGGTCGCGCAAGCCGGGCTGACCGACGCCGCCACCAGCCAACGCATCGCGCGCGCGCTGGCCCGGCTGGCCGACGACAAGCTGTCGGTCGCCTTCGTGGCTGAATTCTCGCGCGGCAAATCGGAACTGATCAACGCGCTGTTTTTCGCCGACTACGGCCAGCGCATCCTGCCGTCGGCGGCCGGACGCACCACCATGTGCCCGACCGAGCTGATGTATGACGCCGCCTATCCGCCCTGCATCCGTTTGCTGCCGATCGAAACGCGCGCCTCGCACATGTCGACCAGCGACTACCGCGAAGATCCGTCGGCCTGGACCATGCTGCCGCTGGCGCTCGACGCCGGCGACGAAATGAGCGAGACCTTCAAGCAGGTCAGCATGACCAAGTTCGTCACGATCGCCGAAGCCAAGCGTTTCGGCCTGTACGACGAGACCGACCCCGACATCGCCGCCACGCTGGACGACGCCGGCATGATCGAAATTTCGCTGTGGCGCCATGCGATCATCAACTTCCCCCATCCGCTGCTCAAGCAGGGCCTGGTGATCCTCGATACGCCTGGATTGAACGCGATCGGCACCGAGCCTGAACTGACCCTGAACCTGATCCCGAGCGCGCACGCGGTGCTGTTCATCCTGGCCGCCGAGACCGGCGTGACCAAGAGCGACATCGAAGTCTGGCGCACCCACATCGGGCCCGGCTCCGGACGCATCGTGGTGCTCAACAAGATCGACGCGATGTGGGACGAACTGAAGTCGGAAGCGGAGAACAATTCCGAGATCGAGCGCCAGCAGGCGAGCGTGGCCCACATGCTGGCGGTCGACGCGCGCCAGGTGTTTCCGGTATCGGCGCAGAAGGCGCTGGTGGGCAAGATCAACGGCGACATGGGGCTGCTCGAGAAGAGCCGCCTTGGCGCGCTCGAAGCGGCGCTGTTCAACGAAATGATCCCGGCCAAGCAGGACATCATCCGCAAGCAGCTGGCCGACGACATCAACGCGCTGGTCGCGACCCAGCAGGGCATGCTGGCGGCGCGCGTGCGCGACATCGTCGAGCAGCTGCAGGAACTGAAAAGCCTGCGCGGCAAGAACAAGAGCGTGATTTCGCACATGATGAAGCGGGTCGAAGTGGAGAAGAAAGAATTCGACGCCAGCCTGTTCAAGCTGCAGGGCACGCGCGCCGTGTTCGCGCGCCTGTCGACCGAGTTGTACACCACGCTCGGCATGGACATCGTGCAAAAGGATATCGAGAAGGTGCGCGAGGCGATGGAAGCGTCGCGCTTCGCCACCGGCATGCGCGGACCGGTCAAGGATTTCTTCGACCAGGCGCGCGCCAACCTGGACATCTCGGCCGGCAAGATCACCGAGATCAGCGCAATGATGGAGATCATGTACCGCAAGTTCGCGGCCGAACACGGCCTGACGCTGGCGGTGCCGATGGCTTTTTCGATCGACAAATACCGGCGTGAACTCGACAAGATCGAGGACGTGTATTCGAAGCAGTTCGGCACCACCACCTTGCTGATGACCAGCCGCAGTTCGATCATGGAACGCTTCTTCGATTCGATCGCCTCGCGCGTGCGGCGCACCTTCCGCGCCGCCAACGCCGACGTCGAAGCCTGGCTCAAGGTGATCATGTCGCCGCTCGAGGCGCAGATCCGCCAGCACAAGGACCAGCTCAAGCACCGGCTCGCGTCGATCCAGCGCATCCATGACGCCAGCGACAGCCTGGAGACCAAGATTTCTTCATTCGAGACCAGCCAGCACGAGGTCGAGACGGTCAAGGCGCGCCTGACGCTGCTGGCCGGCGGCGTCACCAGCGCCATGAACGTCGGCGCCAGGCCGCGCGAGGCAGTGGCCGCGTGAAGCGGCTGACCGAATTCGACGAGCTGGCCGACCCCGCGTTTTCCAGCGCCGTCATCAGCTGGCAGAAGACGCACGGGCGGCATGCGCTGCCCTGGCAAAATACGCGCGACGCCTACCGCATCTGGCTGTCCGAGATCATGCTGCAGCAGACCCAGGTCACCGCGGTGCTGGGCTACTATGCGCGCTTCCTGGAACGATTTCCGACCTTGCACGACCTGGCCGCAGCACCTTCAGAAGACGTCATGGCGCAGTGGAGCGGGCTTGGCTACTACACCCGGGCGCGCAACCTGCACGCCTGCGCCAAACGCGTGGTGGCCGAATACGGCGGCGTGTTCCCGGCCGATCCGGCGCTGCTGGCCGAGCTCCCCGGCATCGGGCGCTCCACGGCGGCGGCCATCTCGGCATTCTCGAACGGCACGCGCGCGGCCATTTTGGACGGCAACGTCAAGCGCGTGTTCGCGCGGGTGTTCGGGATCGACCAGTTCCCCGGCGTGAAGGCAGTCGAAGACGGCTTGTGGCGGCGCGCCAATGCGCTCTTGCCCGAGCACGGCATCGAGTCGTACACGCAGGGCCTGATGGACCTGGGGGCGACGCTGTGCACGCGCAGCAAGCCCGATTGCGTGCGCTGTCCGCTCCAGGATCGCTGCGTCGCGCATGCCGACGGGCGCACCGCCGAACTGCCGGTGCGCAAACCGAAAAAGACGATACCGGAAAAGCAGGCGGCCATGCTGCTGGTGCTCGATCGCGGCCAAGTGCTGCTCGAGCAGCGTCCGCCCAGCGGCATCTGGGGCGGGCTGATGTCGCTGCCGGAAGTCGATGGCCATGGCGCGCGCGGCGAGATCGACCAGAAGGCGCTGGGCGCGGCCGCGCAGGCCTTCGGCAAAGTCGAGGAAATGCAGGCGCTGCTGCCGCTGGTGCACGTGTTCACGCACTACCGCCTGCACATCGTCCCGTTCAAGGTGGCGCTGGCCGGACGCGCCGCGACGGCGGCCGGCCATGTGTGGTGGAACCTGGCCGAGATCGAGCGCGCGCCGCTGCCAGCACCGGTCAAGAAACTGCTGCTCGACATCGCCAGCCCGTCGCTGTTTGCCGCCCTATAAATCGTCGATGGCAAAGATGCGGCGGTGCTCGCGAATCGCGTAGCGGTCGGTCATGCCGGCGATGTAATCGGCGATCTTGCGCGCCTGGCGCGCCAGGTCGCCGGTTTTTTCCTGGTAGTCGGGCGGCAGCAGCGCCGGTTCGCTCACGAATGCTTCATACAGCTCGCGCACGATGCGGCTGGCCTTGACCCGCATCCGGTTGACCTGATAGTGCTTGTACAAGTTCTGGCGCAGGAAGCGCTTCAGTTCGGTCGCATCCTTGCGCATCGGGTCGGAAAACCGGATCAATGGCGGCGCGGCGCGCACCGCATCGACGTCGGCCGGCGCGGCGTCCTGCAGCAGCGCACTCGAAGTGGCGATCAGGTCGTCGGCCAGCACCGTGATCAGGCGGCGCAGCGTTTCGTAGATTGCGCGCCGGCCCAACAGGCCCGGATACGCGGCCTGCACCTCATGCCAGCGGCGCGCGAAGAAATCGACTTCCTCCAGCTGCGCAATGGTGATCAGCCCGGAACGCAAGCCGTCGTCGATGTCGTGGCTGTTGTAGGCGATTTCGTCGGCCAGGTCGGTCAGCTGCGCTTCCAGCGTGGGCTGGGTGCGGTCGATGAAGCGCTGCGCCACCGGGCCCAGTTCCTTCGCATGGGACAGCGAACAGTGCTTGAGGATGCCCTCGCGCGTGTCGAACATCAGGTTCAGGCCGTCGAAGGCGCCGTAATGCTCTTCGAGCGTGTCGACCACGCGCAGGCTTTGCAGGTTGTGTTCGAAGCCGCCGAAGTCCTTCATGCATTCGTTGAGCACATCCTGGCCCACATGGCCGAACGGCGTGTGGCCCAGGTCGTGGGCCAGCGCCAGCGCTTCGACCAGGTCCTCGTTCAGGCGCAGGTTGCGCGCCATCGAACGGCCCACCTGCGCCACTTCGAGGCTGTGCGTCAGGCGCGTGCGGAACATGTCGCCCTCATGATTGAGGAACACCTGGGTCTTGTATTCGAGCCGGCGGAAGGCCGAGCAATGGATGATGCGGTCGCGGTCGCGCTGGAATTCGCTGCGCGAGGCGTGCCCCGCCTCGGGGTGGCGCCGTGCGCGCGCCGTCTGCGAATGCGCGGCGTACGGAGCCAGATACTGCTCGGGCGTCATTGCGGGCCGACGCAGGCGGCCAGCGTGGCCAGCAGCAGTTCCTGCGCAACGTTCTGGATGCTGGGCGCGCCCAGCGGCTTGAGCAGGATGAACTTGATCGCCCCGCCCTCGTTCTTCTTGTCGACTTCCATCAGTTCGAGCCAGCGTTCGGTGCCCAGGTCGGGCGCCATCGTCGGCAGGCCGGCGGCGCCGACCAGCGCGCGCACGCGCGCCACCGTGGCCGCATCGACCAGCCCGGCGCGCTGCGACAGGTCGGCCGCCATCACCATGCCGCAGCCGACCGCCTCGCCGTGCAGCCAATGGCCATAGCCCAGGCCCGCTTCGATCGCGTGGCCGAAGGTATGGCCGAAATTGAGGATGGCGCGCAGGCCGCCTTCGCGTTCGTCCTGGCGCACCACATCGGCCTTGATTTCGCACGAGCGCGAGATCGCATACGCGAGCGCCTGCTGGTCGCGCGCCATCAGCTTGCCGATATTGTGTTCGATCCAGTCAAAGAACACGGCGTCGATGATGGCGCCGTGCTTGATTACCTCGGCCATGCCGGCCGACAGTTCGCGGTCGGGCAGTGTGGCCAGCGTGGCGGTATCGGCCAGCACCGCGCGCGGCTGATAGAAGGCGCCGATCATGTTCTTGCCGAGCGGGTGGTTCAGCCCGGTCTTGCCGCCCACCGAGGAGTCGACCTGCGACAGCAAGGTGGTGGGAATCTGCACGAACGGCACGCCGCGCATGTAGCTGGCCGCGGCGAAACCGGTCAGGTCGCCGATCACGCCGCCGCCGAGCGCCACCAGCGTGGTCTTGCGGTCGCATTTGTTGGCCAGCAGCGCGTCGAATACCTGCATCAGGCTGGCCCAGTTCTTGTACTCCTCGCCGTCGGGCAGGATCACCGACATCACCTCGCGCCCGGCTGCGCGCAGCGGCGCGGCCACGCGCTCGAGATACAGCGGGGCGACCGTGGTGTTGGTGACGATGGCCACTTTGCGCCCGGCGATGTGCTGGGCCAGCAGGGCCGGGTCGGACAGCAGGCCGGCGCCGATGGTGATCGGGTAGCTGCGCTCGCCCAGGTCGACGTTTAATAGGGTACGGGATTGCTCGGTCATCGATGTGCTGGTGTCAGGGCTGCGCGCAGGCCCGGCGCCGGAGTTCTCCAGCGCGCCGAGCTGCGCCAGAATGGTCTGCACCATCGATTGTACGTTAGGTCGGCCGGTGTCGATGACCAGGTCGGCGATTTCGCGGTACAGGGGCTCGCGCTGCGCGGTCAGCTCCTCGAGCTTGCGGCGCGGGTCGGCCGTCTGCAGCAAAGGCCGGTTCTTGTCGTGGGAGGTGCGCAGCATGATGCTGCTGACGTTGGCGCGCAGGTAAATCACGCGTCCCCGCTGTTTCAGATAGGCGCGGCTGTCGGCGTCGAGCACGGCGCCGCCGCCGGTGGCCAAGACGATGCCGTCCTGCGCCGTCAGGTCGCGGATGACTTCCGCTTCGCGCCGGCGAAAGCTGGCCTCGCCCTCGATCTCGAAGATCCACGGGATCGAGGCGCCAGTGCGGGCCTCGATCTCGTGGTCGGAATCGATGAAGCGTTTACCGAGTTTCCTGGCAAGGATGCGGCCGATGGTGGTTTTTCCCGCCCCCATCAGCCCTACCAGGAAGATATTGCCTGAACTCAACTTATGGAGCGCTTACGAAACCGTAGGCATAGCTCACCAAGCTTGGCAGTCCCAGCACCACCGAGAACGAACCGGGCAAGCAATCCTTGTCCGGCTTGATCGTCATCGAATGAATAGTCCCCCCGATGGCGGTGGTCGATCCGACAATGTTAGGAGAGGCCTGCCCTGGACCGACCTTGTCGGCATCACCGCCGCCGATAGTCGTCTTATGGGGCAAGGGATTATTGTTCACGTCATACACGCGGAAGGAGATGGTCTGGGCGGTGCAGCCGACACCGTGCAGACCGGCAACCTGGTTCACAATGCCGTCATTCGGCACAGCGGGCACGGCCGGCACACCTGGTGAAGCGGGCACAGCTGGCACAGTTGGCACCCAATCGCGGCAAGTGGCGCCATTGCAGACTTGGCGCACAAAGGTCGGCACTGAACCACTGAACGTGATTTCCGTCGATGCGCGGATATAGTTCAGGCCCCACTTGTGATCGCCCGTGGCACTGAAGACCGGATGAATAAACGGGATCGGCAAGTCGCCATTGAGCGGGTCATAACTGCCGTCAAAGGTAGAACCTGGGTGCGGAAAACTGATCGGACCGAGGATGCCTGTATCGAGGAACGGGTCGCCCATGTCGACGAACGGTTCGCCAGCGCCAGCGGCACAGGTGTCGATCAGCGGACGGTAGGGGCCAACGTTGCCGTCCGGTGCAGTAAAGCTGGTGCAGCTGTACTGTCCATCACCATTCAAGTCAGTGAAGTCCTCAAGGCCCTGCACATAGGCCAGGATGGTCACGCGCCCGTTGAGTGGCCGGAAATTCTGACTGGACAACTCGACCGAGCAACCGCCGTTGACAGTCGTGCAGCCCCCCAGATGCGAGCTGCCGATGGCGCCGCCTTCGGTGATGAAATTGACCGCGGTGTCATCCGAAATCGGATTGCCGTACTGGTCAGCCATGCGGACCGTCACGTTGGCCTTGACGCCATCAATGCTCAAGCCTTCGATATTGTAGCTGTCCACGCTGAGCGACATGGCCTTCTGGATCGGCAAACCGGTCGAGACAATCAGCGTATCGGACAGGCCGCTGATGGTCTTGCCATTGCGGCTAGCCTGGGCGAAAACCCGCACTGGCGTCGGAATCGTTCCGGACGAGACGGTCGTGCTGACCTGACCGGTGGCATCGGTGGTGCCGAACAAAGGCGCAAGGCCCAGGCCGCCGGTATTGGTCGAGGCCGTAAAGTCGACCCTGACACCGGGCAGGCCCGTGTTGTTCTGGTCGAGCACTTTGAATGTGAGCAATGCCGATTCACGGCGACCCAGGCCGCCGGAGCCCTTCAGGACGATCGATTTTCCGGACAAGTCAGAACCGACGAACTGGATCGTTCCAATGCTGGCGGCGTCAACCGCGAGCGTGATCGTCTTGGATGAATTGCCGATACTGACGGTGATGGTGTCAGTGCCGCGGATGCAACCGTTGTTGGTGTAGGTCGCCGGCTGAACGCCGTTGCCCATCGGGCCCAGCACCACGCTGGCGGTACCGTCGGTCATGCAGGTCGACGACACGACGATGCCCGTCGATACCGTGGCCGGCGCGCCGCCGCTGGTGATCTGAACGTTCAGCGCAGCCGAGTTGAAGGCAGGCAAGGGGCCGACTGGCGCAGGCAGGAAGGACAGCGCGCTCACTACCAGCGGGGCGGCGCCGATCGACAAGTTGCCCGAAATGATGGCGGTCTTGCCAGCGACGACGGCACTGGCAGTAATACCGGCCGCGCCCGAGGCGAGGACCGAGGTCGGCTTGACGGTGATCGTCGCCATGCCGGTCGCGTCCGACAGCGCCGAACCGGAACCGGGGATAAACGTGACCAGCGACGAATCGGTCGTGCTAAAGGTGACGATGGCATTGGGCGCGACCGCGCCGGTCGCATCCTTGACCAGGGCGCGCACGTTAGCCGACTGGACGCCCGAGATCGTGCTCACCGTGGCGCCGGCATTGTCGACAATGGTCATCGCGATGGTCGGCTCGAACACCACCACGCCAGGGCCGATGGCCAGGTTGGTGGTCGCCGTGACAGCCTTGGTGCCGACCGCGGAGGCGGCCGTGATGGCCACCGCGCCGCCGGTCGCATCGATCGGCTTGATCGTGACGCTGGCGGTGCCGGTCGCGTCGGTCAGGGCCGAGCCCGATACCGGCGTGAAGGCGATCAGCGAAGTATCGACGGTAAATTTGACGATCGCATTCGGCACCAGGGCGCCGGTGGCGTCCTTCACCACCGCCTTGACGGTCGCGGTCTGGACGCCGGACAGCGTGGTCACCTTGGCGCCGGCCGCGTCGACGATGGTCACGGCAATGCTCGCTTCAACCACCGGCGTGGTCGTGCCTGGACTGCCCGGATCGGTCGGCGTCGTATGGCCCGGGACGGTGCCGGGGCTGCCGCCGCCGCCGCCGCACGCGCTCAGCGCTACGGCGAGCGCGGCGCACATCAAAAGCTGGCACGGCTTGGCAAGCGTGCGTTGTAAGAAATTGGGCAACATGATCATTTTTCCTGATGTGATAACTGTATTAGCGGGTCGAAACGCGTTCGGCGATGATCTTCGGCGTGATAAAGACCAGCAGTTCCGTTTTCGCATTCGAGCGCGCGGTCGTCTTGAACAGATAGCCGACGATCGGCAGGTCGCCCAACAGCGGCACCTTGCTGACGTTGTCGGTCTGGGTCTGGGTGTAGATGCCGCCCAGGACCACCGTGCCGCCATTTTCGACCATGACTTTGGTTTGCAGGCGCTGCGTGTTGATCGCAAAACCGGCGCGCGACTCCTCGCCCTTCGAATCCTTGGCCACGCTCACGTCCAGCACCACATTGCCGTCCGGCGTGATCTGCGGTGTGACTTCGAGGCGCAGGTTGGCTTTCTTGAACGAGACCGAGGTCGCGCCGCTGGCGCTCGCTTCAAGGTAAGGCAGTTCGATACCCTGCTCGATCATGGCCGTGTGCTTGTCTTCGGTCACCACGCGCGGGCTGGAAATGATCTTGCCCTTGCCATCCGCTTCCAGGGCCGACAGTTCCAGGTTCAGGAAACGGTTGGCGGCGGCCGAGAACAGCGAGGCGGCCAGCGTGGCGGCCGGGTTGCCGCTGATGGCGGCGGCAGGCAGGTTGACCATCTGGCTGTTCGACCAGGCGTTGCCGCCGTCCGGGGTCTGGCCGGTGATCTGGCCGACGCCCTGCAGGTTGCCGCCGATGGCGACCCGCTCATTGCCGTTGACCTGGTAGCCGGCGTCGCCGTTGCGCAGGCCGCGTATGTCGGCAAAGCCAAGCTTGGCGCCGAGGTTGCGGCTGAAACCGTCGTTCGCCTCCACCAGGCGCGCTTCGATCAGCACCTGGCGTGAAGGCACGTCGACCTTGAGGATCAACTTGCGGATATCGTCCAGCTTGGACGGGGTGTCGGTGACGAACAACTGGTTGGTGCGGGCATCGATCAGGGCGCTGCCGCGCTTGGACAAGATGCGGTTCTGGCCGGTGCCGCCACCGCCGCCAGGGGCGCCACCGGGGGCGGAGGCGCCGATGCCCAGCACGCTGCTGAAGGCTTCGGCCTTTTGGTAGTTCAACTGGAATGCTTCCGAGCGCAGCGGCTCGAGGTCGGCGATTTGCGACAGCTGCTCGAGCTCCTGGCGCTCTTTGGTCAGCAGTTCTTCCTTGGGCGCGATCCACAGCACGGTGCCGTTCTTGCGCATGTCGAGGCCCTTGGCGCGCAGCATCACGTCGAGTGCCTGGTCCCACGGCACTTCTTTCAAATGCATGGTCAGATTGCCGGCGACCGACTCGCTGGTAATGATGTTCAGGCCCGACACGTCGGCGATCGACTGCAGGGCCGCGCGCATTTCCACGTTCTGGAAATTGAAGGTGATCTTCTCGCCGCGATAGCCCTGGGTACCCTGGACCAGCTTGTTCGGGTCTTCCTTGATCGGCTTGACGTCGATCACCAGCTGGGTGTCGCTCTGGTAGACCGTGTGTTCCCAGATGCCGCGCGCTTCGATCGTCATGCGCACATTGTCGCCCTGAGGCACGGTGGTGATCAGCGACACCGGGGTGCCGAAATCGGTGGTGTCGAGACGGCGCCGCAGCGTATCGGGCAAGCCGGTGCGCAGGAAATCGACGATGATCGAATTGCCGGCCTGGCGCACATCCACCGCCACCTGGTTGTGCGGCAGGTCGACCACGACCCGCCCTTCCGAGTTCGCGCCCTTGCGGAAGTCGATATTGCGCAGGTTCTGGCGCCCCACCGGCACCGGCGCCACCGCGACCGGCACGCCGACGCTGTTCACGGCCTGGGCCGTGCCGCCCGAGGCGTCGACCGTGACGATGACGGACTTGCCGTCGATCGCCATGGCGTAGGACAGCGGCCGCTTCAGGTTGAACACCAGGCGCGTGCGTTCGCCGGCCTGGACCACGTTAATGGCGCGCAGGTCGGCGATGTTGACGTCCTGCGACGTCTTGCCGGTCGCGTTCGCCGTGGCGCCGAAGTCGAGCGCGATGCGGGTCGGGTTGGTGATCGAAAAACCGATCGGCAGCTTGGTCGGCGCATTTTTCATCGCGATGTTGACCACCACGTTGTTGCCCTGCTGCTGAGCCGTGATCGATTCGATCGCGTTCTCCTGCGCCAGCGCGTTGCCGGCGCCGAGGGCCAGGGCCAGGACGGCGCCCATGCGTACCACCAGGCCGGTCAGGGCGGTGAAATTTTTTCTCATTGTGATCATTTCGTGGTCTCCTTGCTTTCCTGCAACTCCAGCTTCGACGTGCGCTCGACCCAATCGCCGCCGGCGTCCTGAACGGTTTCCTTCATGCTGATGGCCGACTCGGCCACGCCTGTGACCACGCCAAAATTCTGGCCCAGCCGTGTCCCTGCTTTGACCTGGTACACCGCGCGGTCGATCTGGACCATGCCGTAAGTGACCCCGGCCTTGTCGATCGTGCCCACCATTTTCATGGTGTCGACCGGGAAGGTCTCGAGGAATTCGCGGCGCCGCGTCGCATCCGGACGCAGCGGATTGGTACCGCTGGCGGCGGCGCGCGCCAGTTCGGCCAGCAGCTTGTTCGGGTCGAAAGGATCGATCTGTTCGCGCACGCCGTAAGCGAACGGAATGAAGGTTTTCGGTTCGGCCAGCGGCACCACGTTGACGTGGGTATCCTTCTTGACGTCGGCCATCCACGAATTGACTTCGGCGACGTCGCTTTCGCTGCAACCGGCCAACAGCGCCGCGCCCACCAGCAATACCAGGCAATGTCGAATGTTCATCATTTTTGTGCCTTCTTGGCGCGTTCGGCTTTGTCACGCTCGGCCCGCATCTGGCGCGCGGCATTCGCCTCTTCCTCGTCCAGGTAGCGGAAGGTCTTGGCGACCGCGTCGAGCGTCAGGATGCCGTCCTTGCCGGCCACCAGCGTCATATTGTTCAAGGTCACGATACGCGGCAGGTTGGCCATGTCGCTGGCAAAAGCGCCCACGTCATGGTAGGTGCCGGTGACCCGGATTTCGATCGGCAGCTCGGCGTAGTAATCGCGCACCACGACATTGCCGGGCTTGAACAGGTCGAAGGTCAGACCGCGGCCCACGCCGGCCTGGTTGATGTCGGTCAGCAGCGCCGCCATCTCGGCCTTGCTCGGCAGCTGCTTCTGCAGGCGCTCGACGTACATGTCGACCTGCACTTTCTGCGCCTTGAGGGCGTCGAGGTTGATCGCCTGCGCCACCTTGCCGCGGTATTCTTCCTTGAGCTTGAGCTCCTTGGCCGCCAGCGCATCCTGCTCTTCGAACTGGCTGCTCCAGTAGGCAAAATAGCCGCCCACGCACACCGCCACCACGACGCCGATGCCGCACAGCAGGCGCGGCGCGAGCGGCCACTGGCCGGGCGGGCGCCCGGACAGGTTCTGGAATTGCGAGCCCAGCGATTGGCCGAACCCCTTCAGGTCTATATTCATAGTCGTGTCCGTTCTAGGCTATTTTTTCGCCGGCGGCGCGACGGGCGCCGCTGCGGGCAGCGCAACGGGCGCCACGGTAGCCGGGGTGGCCGTCGCTGCGGCGGGCGCGGCAGCGCCCGGTTTGGCGGGCGCCGCGCCGGCCGGCAGTGCCGCGGCATCCTTGTCGCGCTGGCGCTTGATTTCCACCGCGAGCGTGAAGGCGCCGACCTTCTTGCCGGTCTTGCTGCCGGCCAGCGCTTCCGCACGCACTTCGATCAGGTTCGGATGCACCAGCCACGGCGAGCCGCTGGTCAGGTTGCGCAACAGCTCAGCCACCCGCTCCTGCGACTGCGCATAGCCGGACATCGACACGCGCTGGCCTTCCTGCTTGAACGACTTCAGGTACACCCCTTGCGGCGTCTGGCGCACCAGTTCCTCGAGCAGGTACACCGGCTGGTTGCGGTCGCCCTGCAAATCCTCGACCGCCTGCTGGCGCGCCTTGAGCGCTTCGATTTCCTGCTTCAGCGTGGCGATCTCGGCAATCTTGCCGTCGAGTTCGGCATTGGCCTTGGTCAACACCTCGTTGCGCGACTTCTGGATCGAGATGCGGCTGGCGTTGTAGCCGCCGACCGCCATCACGACCACCACGCCGAGCGCGGCCGACAAGGCCAGCAGCGCGATGAAAGCCGTCTTGCGGTGCTTGCGCCGGGCTTCCCGGTGCGGTAATAGATTAATTTTGATCATCAGCCAAACCTCCGCAGGGCCAGCCCGCAGGCGACAAGATAGGCGGGCGCCTCGCTGCGCAGCTGCTGCTCGCGCACCGACGGGCCCAGCGACATGCCCTTGAACGGCGACACCACGGCGCTCGAGATCTTGGTGCGGCTGGCAACAATGTCGAGCAGGCCGGGGATCTGGGCGCAGCCGCCGGCCAGGAACAGCTGGTCGATGCGGGTGTACGGGGTGGACGTATAGAAAAACTGGATCGCGCGCGTCACTTCCAGCGCGGCATTTTCCAGGAAGGGCTGGAGCAGCTCGGCGTTATAGCCGTCGGGCAGCTCGCCGCTCTTCTTCTTGGCGTCGGCATCCTCGAACGACAGGCCGTAGGCGCGCACGATGTCCTGGGTCAGCTGGTTGCCGCCGAACGGCTGTTCGCGCTCGTAGATGGTGTCGCCGTCGAGCATGACGGA